>JALZHT010000362.1 GCA_030860645.1 Acidobacteriota bacterium | reverse complement strand
CCGTGACGCCGGGCCGCCCGCCTCCCCCGCGGAGGGCTTTACTGCACGTCCGTGACGGCCGACCCGGAGGCCGCCGCGTTGGTCGTGGAAATCGAGTCGCTGCCGAAGTTAATCGACCAGGCGTAGACCCCGTCGAAGAACACGGCGAGCGGCGTCTGCCCGACTTTGTAGGTGGCGAGGATGGCCCCGTCGCCGGTGCGCACCTTCGCCACGACGTTGTCGCCGCTCAAGGCCACCCACAGGCTCCCGCCGTCCCAGTAGAGGCCCGCCGGGTCGTTGCCGACCTTGAAGGTGGCTAGCGCCGCGCCGTTCAGGCCGCTCAACTTCGTGAGGCTCCCGGCGAAGAAGTTGCTCACGATGACATCGGCCCCGGCCGCGGCCACGGCGTAGGGCGCGTCGCCGACGGCGTGGGTGCCGAGGACGGCGCCGTCCGAGGCGCGCAGCCTGGTGACGGTGTCGTCCTGGTTGTTCGCCACCCAGACGACCCCCTCGCGGTAGGCGAGGCCCATCGGCCGCCGGCCGACCTTGAAGGTGCCGAGGACGGCGCCGTCCGAGGCGCGCAGCTTCGTGACGGTGTTAGTGTTGCGGTTCGAGACCCAGACGTTGGCCCCATCGAAGGCGAACGCGCCGGGCGCTTCGCCCACGGCGAACGTGCCCTGGTGGAGGCCGTCAATCGCGCGCAGCTTCGTGACGGTGTTGTCGAAGAGGTTGGCCGACCAGATGCTGCCGGCGGCGTAGAGCAGCGCGACCGGCCCCCGGCCCACGGCGAAGGAGCCGCCCTTGCTGCCGTCGGCCACCCGCACCCGCAGGACAGTGTTTTTGAACTGCCTCGGGACCCAGATGTACGTCCCGTCCGAGATGATGGACTCGGGGCCGCCCGTCCGGTCGGAGGCGCCCGAGGAGGGCTTGCTCGACAGGGTGTTGAAGCCGCCCTCGGGTTCCTCGGATTCGCCGAGCGGCACCTCGCTCGTGGAATCCTGCGCGCGCGCGGGCGTCGGCGCGAGCGCGAGGGCGAACAATAGCGACAGCGCGGCGAAGAGCACTCTCGTTCCGCTCAGTTTACTTTTCATCATCGTCCCCCCTTCTCGCCGGTGTCCGGCGGTTCCTCTCGGTCGTCGCTGAGGCCGGCGATGGCGTTGGCGATGGCCGAGGCGCGCGCCAGCCCCGGGCAGGCGGCCCACAGCATGCGCGGCTCGCTGCCGAAGCGGACGTTGCCGATGTGGTTCGACTTGTCGCGGTCGACGACCGGGTCGGGGTCGACGAAGCCGAGCTTGCGCCGCAGCGTCTCGATCTCGTCGGGCTTGCCCGTCAGGAAGAGCCAGCCCGAGCCGGGCTTGATCTTGTGCATGTCGGCGTAGTGCTTGAGCGCCTTCGGCGAGTCCTTCTCGGGCTGGATGGTGATCGAGTACATGAAGATGTCTTTGCCGACGCGCGGGCCGAGCAGCTTGTGCACCTTCACGAGGTTGGCCGTGATGGGCGTGCAGACGCCCTGGCATTGCGCGTACATCATGTTGATGACGACGATTTTGTCTTTCACGAGGTCGTCGTAGAACTTGACCTGCTTGCCCTCGTGCGTCGTCAGCGTGAAGTTCGGCAGGTAGCGCTCGCGGACGCGCTCGCGCGGCGAGACGATTCTTTTACCCGTCTTGACCAATTGCTGGCCGGGGGTCTGCGTCGCGAGGCCCGTGCCGACGAGGGCCGACCCCGAAAGCGCGAGCCAGCGTCTTCTGTCGATGCTAGACATGGTGGCGTTTCTCCTTTCTACGGGTCGGCCGGTTACGGCTCGCGGATGGTGTCTGCGCCCTGGTCGACGATGTCGAAGCGGAGCATCATGGCGTGATCCTCGTGCACCGTGTTGTGGCAGTGCATCGGGTAGCGCCCGCCGAAGTCGCGGAAGCGGAAGAAGAGCTTGACCGTCTCGTTAGGCCCGAGCCGCACCACGTCCTTGCGCGACTTCTCGACCGAGCCGACCGGGATGGGCACGCCGTTGCGTTCGAGAATCTGGAACTCCTCGAAGTGGATGTGGATGGGGTGCGACCAGCCGCCCGAGTTGTTCTGTAGAATCCAGTGCTCGACGCTCGGCACGCCGACCCTCCCGCGCTGGACGCGGAAGCGCACCTCCTGACAGGTCGAGTCCATCAGCCGGTTGTTGATGGCCCACTGGCCGTTGGTGCGGTCGAAGCGGAAGACGCGGGTGACGCGCGGCGGGTCGGCCGTCGAGGGCAGCGGGTAGAACTCCTGCGCCTGCGGCGGGGCGCTGAGGTCGGGGGCCGTGCCCGGCGCGACGATGATCTTGAGGAGCTTGTTGCCCTGCCCCGGCGGGTGGAGTTCTTCCCGCGGCCCGCGCCCGTCGTCCTGCACCAGCCGGTTCTCCAGGTAGAGGGTCTGGCCGGCGTACTGGCTGAAGTCCACGATGATGTCGGCGCGCTCGGCCACGCCGAGCCTGAGGCTCGTGACCGGGATGGGCTTCGGCAGGAGGTTCCCGTCGTTCGAGATCTGCCAGAAGATGTTCTGCGCGCCGAGGTTTTGCAGGTTAGTGAGGAAGAGCTGATAAAAGCGCGACGGGCCGGCGTCGAGGATGCGGAAGCGGTAGCGACGCGGCTGCACGTTGAAGAAGGGTTGAATCTTGCCGTTGACGAGGAACTTGTCGCCGAGGATGCCGTCGAGGTTGAAGAGGTCGAAGCAGAGCAGTTCCGTGTCGCGGTCGAAGACGCGGTCGGCCAGCAGCAGCGGGATGTCGAACTCGGGGAAGCTCGGGAGCTTGAACCCCGACTCCTCGTTGCCCGTGTCGAACTGGTTGAAGAGCAGGTAGAAGCCGACCAGCCCCTTGTAGGTGTTCTGCGCCGTGAAGTCTACGCGGTGGTCGTGGTACCAGAGCGTCGAGAGCGACTCGTTGATATCGCCGGTGGGCGGGTGCGTCGAGTCGAAGCCGGCGAGCACGTTCGGGTAGTGCTGGTCGTAGAATTTGCCCGTGTTGTAGTAGTCGCACGGGAAGCCGTCGGACTCGGACGGCGTGTGGCCGTTGTGCTGGTGCGTGCTGACCTGGTTGCGGCCGAACCCCTCGTTGTTGGTCGGCAGGTCGTTGAAGTTGCGGACGAGGATGGGGACGTTGTAGTCCTCCCGGTAGGTGGGGCCGGGCGACCAAGCCACGTCGGGCGGGTCGATGGCCCGGGCGAAGCCCCAGAGTGGTTGCGGGGGCAAATCCGGGTGGACGATCTTGAGCGTGCGCCGCTGGTGCACCTCGTAGTACTTCTGCGGCGGGAAGCGCGTGAGCGCCTGGTGCGCGGCCTTGCGCCCCTCGCGCGGGCTGGGGCACGGGGCGACCGGCGGCGGGAAGCACTCGCCGAACGAGCCGACCGTCGTGTTGAGGACCATGCCGCCGTTCAGGTGGGTGGGCAGCGGCTCGAGGAAGGGCGTCGTGGGCGGGCTTTCCTCGCAGCCGTCGCGGAAGCCGGCGCTGCTTAGGGCGCGTGCGCTCAGCCCCCTCTTCGGGACGAGGTAGCCGGCGCTCGTGATGAGTCCCATCTTAAACAGCTCGCGGCGCGAGAGGCCGGCGTTGGCAATCTCCTGCCGGTTCTTCCTCGCGGCCCGTAGTTCCTTCTGACGTGTTTTCGAGATTTTCGCCATCGCGTTTCTCCTGTCGGCTCCGCCGGGACGAAACGGCCGTCGCCGGCGGGGATAGGTTGGGGCCTTGCGTGGCCGCGCCGGCAGTCCCGGGGCGTAGCGAGACCGCGGCCGCGACCTCAACGGTTGAGTGAAGCCTTTTTCATTAGGGGTGGACGCCCGCACGCGCCCACGATTCATAGGGAGTTCATCACGGCCGCGGCGTCAGGAGTTGACGGCGCGGGAAAGACGGGGTGGAAAACTTCGGGTTGCAGGCGCTCCGGCCCCGGCGGAGAGAGCTACGCCGCCGGCGCTGAGGCTGGAGTCCGCAGAGACCGCGGCCTGACTCCGCACACGGGCAGCCGCGGCGGCGGGCACTTGGTCAATTGTCGGTTGAAGTTTTCCAGACACGAGGGCTGACCTTCACCGAAGACACGAGTTCTCTGAGGTTTCGTGTCCGCGCAAATTCACAGGGCAAGAGGGAACGAGCCGAAACGCCTGGGGTAGGGCAATCTACACTGCGCGGCGGGCGATGTCAATGAAATTTTAATTTAATTGCGCGCCGGGCCGGCCGCCTTCACTCCGCCTCGACGACCGCCGCCTCAGACTCGACGCGCAGGCGCGGCACCTCCTTGAGGCGCGCGACGACGGCCTCCTCGCCGGGGTAGCCGAGCATGCCGAGCCAGTCC
>JALZHT010000361.1 GCA_030860645.1 Acidobacteriota bacterium | reverse complement strand
GTGCCCCCTCCGTGTGCTCTGTGTTGAAAACCGCCCCCCAGTACACTCAACAGTAATCCGGCATAGATTTTTGATTTGCGATTGGAAGACGACGGCCGCGCTGCTTCACAATCAAAAATCAAAAATCGCAAATCTAAAATTCTCTTAACTCGCACCCGAAACTTTATGTGTCTGCGAGGCGGCGCACGGTTTCGAGCGTGTCGATGTCGGCGGGCGTCTTGTCGTCGCGCAGGCGCAGGATGCGGGGGAAGCGCAGGGCGTAGCCGCTCTTGTGCCGCTTCGATTCCTGCACGCGGTCGAAGGTGACTTCTAAAACTATCTTCGGCACGACGACGCGGACGCGGCCGTGGGCGAACTCCTGCAAGGTGTGCGCGCGGAACCACCCGGTCAGCTCGGCCAGCTCGGCGTCGGTCAGGCCCGAGTAAGCCTTGCCGACGTTCAAAAGCTCCGGGTCTTGCTCGGAGCGGCGGACGGCGAAGGTGTAGTCGGAGAGCAGGTGGCGGCGCTTGCCGTGGCCGACCTCGACCGCCGTCACGACCACGTCGAGCGTCGCCAGCGCGCGCTTCAGCTTCAGCCACTCGCGCCCGCGCTTGCCCGGCTTGTACGAGGAGCGCGGGTCTTTAATCATCAGGCCCTCGTTGCCGCGCGCCCGCGCCGCGTCGAACTCGCCGTCGAGCGCCGCCACACCCTCGAACACCTTCGCCGCCGACAGCCTGACGGCCGCCGCCGGGTCGCGCGTGACGAGACCTTCGAGCGCGCGCCGGCGCTCCGCGAGCGGCTCGGCGACGAGCACGCGGCCGGCGACGTAGAGCAGGTCGTAGGCGACGAAGGCGACGGGCACGGCGGCGCGCAGCTCTTCGGAGACGGTCTTGCGGCCGAGCCGCTTTTGCAGTTCGAGGAAGGGCAGGATGTTCGGGCCGCGCACGGGCACGATCTCGCCGTCGAGGAGCGCGTCCGAAGGCAGTTGTTTGAGCGGTTCGATTAGCTCGGGGAAGCGGTGCGTCACCTCGTCGAGCGTGCGTGTGTAGAGCGCGACGCGGCCCCCTTGCGTGTGCGCCTGCGCGCGGATGCCGTCGAACTTGTCCTCGACGTAGAACTCCCCGGGCATCGTCCGCGCCACGTCCGCGAGGTCTGCGGCGGCGGTGGCGAGCATGAACTTGAGCGGGTGGAAGAGGCGCATCGAGACGCCTTCGAGCGCGCCCCGCCGCGCGCGCACGGCCGTCTCGCCGATGTCGCCCGTCAGCATGTTGACGCGGGCCACGTCCGCCAACTCGCGCCCGAAGGCGCGGGCGACGGCGTCCTCGACCAGCCCCTCCTTCAGGCCGATGCGCAGGTCGCCGACGAGGAGCTTGACCAGATACTTCGCTTCGAGCGGGGCCGCGCCCAGTAAGGCCCCGACGAGCAGCGTCTTCTTGTTCTTCGTGCCGCGCGTGCCGCTGAGGAGTTCGACGAGCGCCTCGACCTCGGCGAGCGTCAGCGAGGGCGGTGCGTCCGCGCCCTTCGCCTCGGCGAAAGCCTCGAAGGCCACGTCGCCCGAGTCGCCGAGGCGCACGTAGCGGGGGCGCAGGTTCTCCACGTCGAGGCCGGTGACTTCGCCGACGGCGTCGCGCAGGAGGCCCGTCCCGACGTTGGTCGTGCGCGCGTCGCGGAGCGGGAAGGCGTGGCCGGCGAAGTAGCGCGCCGCGCGCGCGAGGTCTTCGTCGCCGAGGCCGGCGAAGTACGCGCCCAGGAGCGCCGCCTTCTCCAGCTTCTTCGTCGTCGCCCCGACCCGCTCGGCCGCCTCGGCGAAGCCGTGCAGCGTCGCCGCCGCCGATTTCTTAGCCCGTGCCATTATGTCTTCTAAGATTCTTCGAGCATCAGGTCGGCGGGGACGCGGACGGCCTCGGCTTCGGAGGGCGCGCCGAAGATGTCCGGGTGGATGATGCGGGCGAGGATTTCCGCGCCTTCGACGACGCGCGGGCCGGGGCGGCTGAAGTAGGAGGTCGCGTCGACGGCCCAGACCTGCCCCTCGCGCACGGCCGGCAACTCCGACCACCCGCGCGGGAGCCTCGCCGACGTGAGCGCGCGCAGCGTGTCCTCCTTGTAGTAGCCGCACGGCGCGAGCACGACGACCTCGGGCGCGTACTCCCGAATCTCCTCCGCCGTGGTGGTGCGCGACTTGCCGCCCGCCTGCCCGAACGAGGGGTCGCCGCCGGCGAGCGCGACCTGCTCGGGCACCCAGTGGCCCGGCGCGAAGGGCGGCTCCAGCCATTCGAGGACGAGCGTGCGCGGCCGCCGACCGATCTCCGTGAGCAGGACGGCCAGCGCGTCGAGCCGCACGGCGAGTTCGGAAACGAGCGCTTCGGCCTCGGCCGCGCGCCCGGTCAGGTGGCCTACGGCGCGGACGTTGGCGAAGATGTCCTTGATGTGGTGCGGCTCCAGCGAGACGACCTCCACCTCGCCTTCGAGGACGCGCGCGGCCTGCCGGACGGTCTGGTAGCTGACGGCGCAGACCTCGCACAGCTCCTGCGTGATGATGAGGTCGGGGCGGAGTTCGCGGAGCAGGTCTTCGTTCAGGTCGTAGATCGAGCCGTGGCCGTCGAGCTGCGAGCGGACGGCGTGGTCTACCTCGCGGCTCGACATCGTCTCGTGCGAGATGCGGCTCGCCGTGAGCCGCGGCTTGCCGGCGACGGCCGCGGCCGGGAAGTCGCACTCGTGCGTGACGCCGACGAGCGCGTCGGCGAGGCCGAGCGCGCAGACGATCTCGGTCGCCGACGGCAGCAGCGAAACGATGCGTGGGGTTCGCGCAGACATCAGAATTTTCCGCCTCCCTGTGCCCACGAGGTTTGCGCACGGGCCGCGCCGCTGTCAAGAAACGCGGGCGCGCGGGGCGTCCGCGCCGCCCGACGGGAAACACCCGGCCCGCCTTTTGCGCCCGCGCGGCGAGGGGTTACAATCCATCCAAGAGTCATGAGTCTGGAGTCCGGAGTCTGGAGTCATAGACAGATTCTTGCTTTTGACTCCGGACTGTATTTCGGAGGCTTTCATGCAGGAGAGTGTCGGGTTGCGCGTCGCGGGGGTGGTTGATCACATCGCGGTGGAGTCCGAGGACTTGCGGCGCGACGTGGCGGAGTACGAGCGGCTCGGCTTCGCGGTCGAGACGCTCTACGAGGACTGGGCGATGCTGCGCGACGCGCGCGGCTTCGGCGTGGCGCTGTTGCCGCCCGGCTCGAAGCACCCGCCGCACCTCGGCCTGCGGGTGGAGTCGCGCGAGGCGCTCGAAGAGGCGGCCCGGCGCGAGAACCGCCCCGTCAAGGAGCACCGCGACCGCTCGCTCTCCTTCTACACGCGCGGCATCGGCGGGCGCGCGCTCGAAGTCATCTACTACCCGCCGGACTACAAAAAGCCGTGAATCGTGAATCGTAAATCGTGAATCGTGGTCGAACGTCGCTCAACTTGAGTTACGATTCGCCGCTCGTGTGGCGGTCAAGTCTTTCGATTTACGATTCACGGCTTTTCTCACTTTTATGCCGCTATTGGTTTTCGAGTTCCTGGGGACGACCGAGCTGCTGGTGATCGCGCTGGTGGCGCTCATCATCTTCGGCCCGCGCAAGCTCCCCGAGATCGGGCGCACCATCGGCAAGGGCATGGCCGAGTTTAAGCGCGCGTCCGAGGACTTCAAGCGGACGTGGGAGTACGAGGTCGAGGTCGAGAGCCGGCAGACGAACGCGCCCGCCGAGCCGGAGGGGCGGGCCGCGCGCGGCCAACTGACCGCAGACGGCGCGGCCGGCGAGGCCCCTTTGCCGGAAGACTGGGCGGCGGGCGAGCCTGAGGCTGTCGCCGCGGCGGTCGAGCCGCAGGGACAGACCATCGCGCGCGCCCCGTCGGGCGACAACGCCGACACGCCGACGACGCCCGACCACTCTGAGGCCGCGCCCGCCGAAGCCCCCGGCCCCGAGCGCGAAAGGGTTTAAAGACAAAGACTCAAAGCCGCGCCGTCTTCACTCGTGGCGCGCGGCGCACCCACGAAGGCGCGAAGACTCTAAAGAACTGAAGACCGAAGACTGAAAACCGAAAACTGCAATGTCTTCCACCCTTCTGGGCACCGAACGGGACGAGGAGCGCGACGGGCAGGAACTCGGCGCGCAGATGTCCTTCCTCGACCACCTGGACGAGCTGCGCCGCCGGCTCATCCGCTCGGCCGCCTTCGTCTTCGTCGCCCTGATGGCCTGCTGGTTCGTCTCCGACCACATCTACAACTTCCTCTCGATCCCCGTCCGCCGCGCGCTGGCCGAGGCCGCGCAGCGCCCCGTCC
>JALZHT010000360.1 GCA_030860645.1 Acidobacteriota bacterium | reverse complement strand
GAATCAACTCTCCGCGGCCTTCGCCTTTCGCCCCCGGCGGGAAAGCGCCTGAATCAATCCCGCCGGAGGAAGATGGTGTCGTAGACGGCGCGGGCCTTGAAGCCGCAAATCCGGTAGAAGCGCTGCGCGCGCTCGTTCTCTTCGTTGGCGAGCAGGCACAGGACGCGGGTGCGCGCGAGCAGCCGGCGGCAGAGCTGGCCCATGTAGCGGCGGCCGAGCGTGGTGCCGCGCTCCTGCGGGTGGACGTAGACGCCTTCGAGGTAGACGACCTCGGGCGTGTCGGCCTGCACTTCGGTCTTGAAGACGAGCCGGCCGTCGCTCACTACGACCCACGTCCGCCCCTGCTCGATGCGGCGCAGGCACCGGCGGACGAACCCCTCCGGGTCGGTGTCGAGTGGGTTGACGCCGCTTTCGGCCTCGGCCAGCGCGGCGTGCACGGGCGCGATCAAGTCCACGTCGGCCGCCGTCGCCAGTCGTAAGCCCCCGGCCTCGTCCGTCTCCAACATGAGCTGGCTCAACCCGGACAGGGCCGGCCGGCGCAGCTCGAACAAGACCTCGCGGCAGACGCGGCGCATCTTGCGCCCCTCGTCGGCGTACGCGTTCCAGAAATCTTCGACCGCCTCGACCTCGCCCATGATCATGTGCGTGCGCGTGCAAGCCTGCGCGACGAGGGAGAACTCGCGCAGCGCCCGGCGCGTGCGCGCCTCGACGAGCGTGTGGTGGCCGACGAGGGCCACGCCTTCGAGACGGCCCCCGGAGTTGCGGCAGCCGTAGAACGTGCCGCGGTGGTGCTCGCTCACGATCCCGTTGTCGCGGATCAGGCCGACCATCCCGACCGTATGCACGGGCCGCTCCGAGAGGAGCGCGAGCACCTCGGCGCGGTCGCGCTCGGTCAGCTCGCTGACCGTGGCGGCCATTTCGGGCGCGGGCAGGTGGGCGCTCTCCGCCATCACGCTGTCGATGAATGTAGCGACTGACATGTCGTTCTCCGGTTGACCTACTGTGGGTGTCTGCCGCCGGTCACGGGGCCATGTGCGCTGTGTTGTCCCCGTAGACGAGGGTGGACATGCCGAGCACCGAGTCGCCGAGGATGACGCCGTCTCCGAGAATCACGCCGTCGCCGAGGATGACCCCGTCGCCGAGGATCACGCCGTCGGCGAGGAGCGCGCCGTCGGCGAGGAGCGTGCCGTCGCTCAGGATCACGCCGCTGCCGCGCAGCGAGATGGGGAGAACCGTGCCCGTGCCGAGTACGCCGCCGCCGCTCGTGTAGACGTTCTTGCCGACGACGACGCCGGCCGTCAGCATGCTCGGGTCTTTGACGAGCACGCCGCTGGCGTTCGGGTAGACGTCGTTGGTGATGTAGTAGGTCGGGCGGTAGCCCTCCTGGAGCCTGGTGATGAGTTCGACGCCGGTGCCGAAGGTGTACTCGAAGGTGATGCCCTGCGCCCAGGTGTAGTTGCGGTCGCCCAGGTAGGTCTGCGGGGCGGGGGCCGCGGCCGTGAGCATGGTGGTGCCGACGGGGGCGGTCGCCGGCGCGAGGTCGCGGCGGACGAGGTCGGCGAGCTTCGTCGCGCCCGCGACGTTGAGCTGGCCCGCGCCCTGTTCGAGCAGGTTGTCGCCCTTGATCGGCGTCGCCGTGTACTGGAGGAGCGTCCTCACCATCCCGGCCGTGAGCTTCGGGTTGACCTCGAACATGAGCGCGACCGTCCCGGCCACGAGCGGCGCGGCCATTGACGTGCCCGACAGGTACATCATGTCGTTCTGCTGGTCGGGCGCGTCGTAGGCGGCGAGCGCGGTGTTGTTGTTCCGCAGCGCGTTCGGGTACGCCTCGGCCGAGACCAGCTTGTTGCCGGGCGCGACCAGTTCCGGCTTGATGATGTTGTCGTAGCGGCGCGCACCCGAGGCTTCGGTCGTGTAGCTGCGCGTCGGCCCGCGCGAGCTGTAGGTGGTGACGGCGTCGTCGAGGCGCGTGTCGGTGCCGAAGGTGTTCGACGCGCCGACCGTGACGGCGTGCGGGCTGTTGCCGGGCGCGTGAATCTGGCCGTAGACCTTCTGGCCGGCGGCGTTGCGGCCGTGGTTGCCGGCCGCCGCGACGACCACGATGTTGAGGTCGTAGAGCCGCTCGACGGCGCGGCACACGGGGTCGGTCTTGTACGACTCGATGGCCGGCGTGCCGAGGCTCAGGTTGACGACCCGGATGTTGTGGGCGCGGTGGTTGGCGGCGACCCAGTCGAGCGCGGCCAGCAGCCAGGAGGTCTTGCCCCTGCCCTGGGCGTCGAGCACGCGGAGGTCAACGAGGTTGGCGTCCGGGGCGACGCCGCGGTAGGCCCCGCCCTGCACGCGGTCGTTGCCGGCGGCCAGCCCGGCGACGTGCGTGCCGTGGCCGTAGGGGTCGTCGGTGCGTGACTCGGTGGCGACGAAGTTCTGGTTGTGGACGACGCGGCTGGCGGTGCCGGCGGCGTTGAGGAAGGCGGCGTGAGAGTCGTAGATGCCGGAGTCGACGACGGCGATGCCGACGCCCGTCCCGTTCAGCTCCGAGATGCTAGTGTAGGTTTGCGCCACGGCGGCGTCCGTTCCCGTCGCGCGCGAGACGTGGCCGAGCACCCGCGTGTCGTCGTCCGGGGTGACGTAAGAGATTTCTTCGAACTGCTCCAGCTCGGCGAGGGCCGCCGGGGGCAACTCGGCGACGGCCGCGCCCACCTCGCGCAACTCCTTGCGGATGCGCGCGCCGTGACGCTTGAGCAGCGACTTGAGGCCGTCGCTCATCTTGCCTTCGAGCTGGATGATGGCCTCGACGCGGCCCGACTTGTCGGCGCGGCGCGCGCGCAGCCTCGCGGAGACCTTGCCACCCTCGGCGCGGCGCACCTCACGGCTCCCGCCTTCCGCGGCGGCGGCCGGGGGGACGACCGCGCCGCCGAGGCAGAGGGAGAGCAGCAGCAGCAGGGAGGCCGCGCCGTTCAGCGTTCGCTTGAAACGTTTGGGGGTCTTCATCGCACTCACGCATTCCGGGGGGTTCGGACGGCGGCCGTGACACATTAAGGCCGCACCCTTTAGCTATCATCGTGCCAGCGGGTCAGGCGGGCGAAACCCAGCGGATTCGGGCGAAAACGGTTTCAGGCGGGAAGTTGTCTTGACAGAATCAAGTCAACCTGACGTGACGGGTCTTTCATTCTGACGGGCTGACCGGTCAGAGCTACGCGACTCGGTGAGGGGCCTACTCCTCGAAACCTTCGCGCAGTTCGGCGACGATCTCGCGGGCGGCCGCGCGGGCGCGCTCGACCTCGTCGGTCTTGAACGAGACGGCGCCGACGACGGCGTGGCCGCCGCCGCCGTAGCGCTCGCAGATCGAGGCCAGGTTGTGCCGGCGGGGGCGCGGGCTGAAGGGGTTCGAGCCGACCGAGATTTTGGTGCGCGTGCGGCCGCGCGTGACCGCCACCGAGTAGGTCGTCTCGGGGCGGACGTAGTAGGGGATGAACTTGTTGAAGCTCTCGACACCTTCGTCTACGAGGTCGAAGGTGACGACGCCGCGCCCGTAGGAAGCCTTGCGGCGGATGGTTTCGAGCGTCTCGCGGTGGCGCGCGAGGATGGGGCGGAAGCGGCTCTGGACGCCCTCGCCGGTCGCCACCTCTTCGAGCGGGCGGCGGGTCAGGTCGCGGATGATCTGCTCGATGAAGTCGTCGTCGGGGACGTTCTCGATGACCTGCATCAGTTGCAGCGCAGGCTCCTTCAACTCGACGGGCTGCGCCGCCGACTCGTAGAACGCGCCGTCAATGGTGTGCGCCCAGGCGACGAGCGGGGCGAGCGACGGGTCGCTGAAGCCGAACTGCTCGTGCGCGACGCGGGCGATGAACTCGGTGCAGGACTTCGACTCCGGGTCCCAGAACTTGCGGCCCCCGCGGTCGGCGCGGAAGTGGGCCTCGTCCTCGGGGGTGAGGAAGGCTGACTGGTGGTGGTCGAACCACCACGTCAGGCGCTCGGAGGGCGAGTATTTAAAATCAACGATGGCGTTCTCGTCGCCGTCGAACATCCCCACGTCGAAGAGCGCGCCGGGGTGGTGCGAGAGGGGCGCGTAAGTAACCTCCGCGCCGGGCCGCACGCGTGCGTGGTAGAAGCGCGTGAAGACGGCGGCCGAGGCGACGCCGTCGAAGCAGTGTCCGTGGTAGAGCAGCCGGAGTCTCATCGTCTGCGCGGGGCGGGAGTTTCAGGGTGCGAAAAAGCAGGTCATCCTAACAAAGGCAAAAGGCCGAAGGCAAAGAAGAGGCTAGACGGCCGGATGCCGGGTGCTGGTTAAAGACA
>JALZHT010000359.1 GCA_030860645.1 Acidobacteriota bacterium | reverse complement strand
GCTCGGGCGTGGCCGACGGCGCGGCGTCGGGCGACGTCTTCTTCAAGTCGTTCGCGCCCGCGGCGACCGACGCCGTCTCCGCGCGCGTGGCGGCTTGACCGGGGCCGTCCGGGCGCGGGTCTTGCGCGAGAGACACACCGGCTGACGAGAGGAGCAGAACCAGGGCGAGGCAGCGACGCGGCAGGGTGTGGCGCATGGGAGTGGACTTCCTTTCTGGAGAAACAGATTCCGGAACTCGCCGCGGCGCGTCGGAAGCCCGGCGCTCGGCCGGTGCCGCGGTTCTCGTCATCTTCCTGAAGCTAAGGGCCGGCCTTCACCGGCGGCCCGCCGCCTCCACGGTGCGGGTCGGGTCGGCCCCCTCCCACGTCACGTCCGCCGTGGGGCCGTAGGTCGAAGGGACACTTTGTCCGAGCAGGCGCAGGTAGACGGTGAGTTGGGTGCGATGATGCGCCGTGTGCAGCACCCTCCGCCAGAAGACCCAGACGCGCTCGCGCCGCACGTCGAAGAAGGGGACGGCCTCCAGCCACCAGTCCTCTCCGCGCGCGGCCAGAAAGTTCAGGCGCGGCAGGGCCAGTTCGTGCAGACGCCGCGCGTACTCTGCCGGCGTCTGCACGCCCGGCAGCACTTCGGCGGCCGGCGGCTCCGGCAGCCCGAGGAACTCGCCGAAGAAGCGCCTCTCCGAGAGGAGCTGGTGTTTGAGGATGTCCTGCACCGCGCTCGAACGCGGGTCGGGGCGGAAGGAGAGTTGTTCGTCGGAGAACTCCAGCCAGGTCGAAACGACCTTGTTCGTCTCGCTCGCGTACGTGTCGAGCATGTGCTGGAAGACGGCTGACGACGCGCGCGGCACTGCCGAGTCCGGAATCGCCGAGTAGGCGTATTGCATCGGCATAACGTCATCCTCCGGGGGGGTGGCGCCGTTTTAAGCTCAGGCCGTGAAGGACGAGCCGCAGCCGCAGCCGCCCGTGGCGTTCGGGTTCTTGAAGGTGAAGCCCGACCCCATCACGCCCGTCACGTAGTCGATCTCGACGCCGTTGAGGTACTGCGCGCTGAACATGTCGACGAAGAGGCGGACGCCGTTCGACTCCATCACGTGGTCGTTCGGGCGCGAGGTCTCCTCGATGTTGAGGCTGTACTGGAAGCCCGAGCAGCCGCCCGGCACCACGCGCACGCGCAGGCCCGCCGACTCCGGCAAGCCTTCCTCGCCCGCCATGAACTTCTGGATCTCGCCGGCCGCCGCCTCCGTGACGTTCAAAGTCATCGTCGGAAGTTGTGTCGCTGCCATTTCTTTCTCCTCTTTGATGAATGTTGCCTGATGATAAAGCTTCGAGTTTCATGAATTTTTGATTTGCGATTGGCGATTGGAAGGCGGGAGCGTTCGCCCTCTCTCCCAATCGCCAATCAAAAATCGCCAATCAAAAATTCATTTCGCCTTGCCGAGGACGACCAGCTCGGGCTTCATCGCCTCGATGGAAACTTGCCGCGCGACCTCCTCGGCGACGCGGGCGAAGGCCGCGGCCTGCGGCGAGTCGGGCCGGCTGACGACGACGGGGATGCCGCGGTCGCCGCCCTCGCGCACGTCCAGCCCCATCGGCACCGCGCCGAGGAACGGCACGCCGTACTCGTCGGCGAGGCGTTGGCCGCCGCCCTCGCCGAAGATGTTGTAGCGCGCGCCCGTGTCCGGCGCGACGAAGTAGCTCATGTTCTCGACGACGCCGAGGACGGGGACGTTGACCGCCTCGAACATCCGCAGCGCGCGCCGCACGTCGGCCAGCGCCACCTCCTGCGGCGTCGTCACCATCACCGCCCCCTGCACGGGGACGAGTTGCGCTAAGGAGAGCTGCACGTCGCCCGTGCCCGGCGGCATGTCCACGATCAGGTAGTCAAGCTCGCCCCACTCCACGTCCTGAAGGAACTGCCGGACGAGGCTGTGCAGGATCGGCCCGCGCACGATCATCGGCTCGTCGCCGGGCTTCAAGACCGCCATCGACATCAGCTTGATGCCGTGCGCTTTAAGCGGCAGCAGCTTGTTGCCGTTGACCGAGGGCCGCTCGGCCGCGACGCCGAGCATCAGCGGCACGTTCGGCCCGTAGACGTCGGCGTCCATCAGGCCGACCCGCGCGCCGTCGCGCGCGAGGCTGACGGCGAGGTTGACGGCCACCGTTGACTTGCCCACGCCGCCCTTGCCCGAGCTGACCGCGACGATGTTGCGCACGCCGCCCATCGAAAGCTTCTCGCCGATGCCGCGGCCCTTCGGCACCTCCGCGTCCATCGTGACGCTCACGGACGTGACGCCGGGCAGCGCCGCGACGGCCGCGCGCGACTGCTCCTGCAACTGCTCGCGCACGGGGCACGCCGGCGTCGTGAGCACCACGCGGAAGCTCACGTCGCCGCCCTCGATCCGCAAATCCTTGACAAAGCCGAGCCGGACGATGTCCTTGTGCAGGTCGGGGTCTCTCACCTGCGACAGCGCCCCGTAAACGTCGGCTTCCGTGATTTGTGCCATATCAACCCACTCAAGTTTCGAGTTTAAAGTTTCGAGTTGAAAACAATTTCTTAACTCGAACCTTTAAACTCGAAACTCGAAACTATTTCTTTTTCGGTCTCAGAACCCTGTACGCGCAGCGCGTCGCGCCGCCCGCGATGCGCGACTCGCGGAAGACCTCCGCGCCGAGCAGCTCGCGGTAGACGATCAGCTCCTGGTCGCAGAGCTGGCGGTACTCGCGCGCCAGCTCCGCCTGCGGGCAGTTCCACTCGGTGACGACGTAGGAGCCGTCGGAGAGCCGCTCGGCCTCGGCCTCGTAGCCCATCTCGCCGAGCAGCTCTGTGAGCCGCCGCACCCGCGCGTCGAAGCCCAAGCCTTCGAGCTGCGGGCGCAGCGACGCGACCGTCTCGGAGGCGCAGCCGCAGAAGATGGCGTTGAGGCCGTGCTCGCCCCAGACCTCGCCGACCTGCCTGAGCACGGCCCGCGCGAACAAATCGTAGCGCTTCGGGAACAGCTCCTCGGCCTTCGGCGTGAGGCGGAAGACGTGGGCGGGCCGGCCGCGGTCGCCGCGCTCGGGCGCGTGCTCGACGTAGCCGCCGCGCTCCAGCACGTCGAGGTGCTTGCGCACGCACTGCTTCGAGACGCCGAGCGCCGCCGCCAACTCGTCCGCGCTCACGCGGCCCCGCGCGCGCAACTGCTGCACGATCTCCTCGCGCGAAGCCCCCAGCCCGTTTTTGACGACTGCCACCACGACAAAATCATGCTACGGGCGCGCCCTTCTTTTGTCAACCGGGCGGTTGATTTATTAGACCGGACGCCGATTTTTCCCCGCCAAGTGCCCGCCCCTGGCGGGACGCCCCCGGCCCCGGGCGAATTAAACAACCCGCCCCAAAATCAAGTCGGGTGGCGACGCCCGAACCCCCCGGCCCTGACCCGTGACCGAGGCCCGGCGCTTTCGCGCGGCGGCGAGGCGGATTAGAATCGCGGCCGTGGCGGAGGCTTTGAACGCGATGTCGAAGAACGTCGAACGCTTCTCGACGAGGGTCGAGAACTACGTGAAGTACCGCCCCGGCTACCCGCCGGCGGTGCTCGACCTGCTGCGCGCGGAGTGCGGGCTGACGGCCCAGTCGGTCGTCGCCGACGTGGGTTCGGGGACGGGCATCCTGGCGGAGCTGTTTTTGAAGAACGGCAACCGCGTCTACGGCGTCGAGCCGAACCGCGAGATGCGCGAGGCGGGCGAGCGCCTGCTGGCGGCTTACGCGAATTTCGTGAGCGTCGAAGGCCGCGCCGAGGCGACGACGCTCCCGGACGCGGCCGTTGATTTCGTCACCGCCGGGCAGGCGATGCACTGGTTCGACACCGAGGGCGCGCGCCGCGAGTTCGCGCGCGTCCTGCGCCCCGGCGGCTGGGTCGTCGTCGTCTGGAACGAGCGCCGCGCCGAGGGCACGCCCTTCCTCGAAGCCTACGAGCGGTTGCTCCTGACCTACGGCACCGACTACGGCGAGGTGAGCCACAAGTACGCCGAAGATTCTTTAATCGGGCCTTTCTTCGGCGCGGGCGTCGCGCGGCTGAAGACTTTCGAGAACCGCCAGGTCTTCGACTTCGACGGCCTCAAGGGCCGGCTCCTCTCCGCCTCCTACGTGCCCGAGCCGGGACACCCGAACTTCCTCCCCATGATGCGCCAACTCGACGCCCTCTTCCGCGAACACGAGCAAGCCGGGCAGGTCTTCGTCGAGTACGAGACGAAGGTTTACTACGGCCGGATTAAGTGAAGGAGATGTTAGATGCCGGGCGTTAGAGGCCGGTGAAAAGCGCGCCGTCTTTCAC
>JALZHT010000358.1 GCA_030860645.1 Acidobacteriota bacterium | reverse complement strand
AGTCAGAAGTCAGGAGTCAGAGGTCAGTAGGCTCAGCTCTGCCGACGTTGAGGATGAGAGGCGCACGGTTCGAGCGACGAAGGTTCTTCTCCTAACTTCTGACTCCTGACTTCTGACTCCTGTCTACTGCTTTATATGCGAGCCATACCGACATTGAAGATCAGCATCTCCGGCGTGCGGGGCGTGGTGGGCGAGAGCCTGACGCCGACGCTGCTCGTGCGCTTCGCGCAGGCGTTCGGGACGTACGCGGGGCCGGGGGCGGTCTGTATCGGGCGCGACACGCGCACGTCGGGCGAGATGGTGCGGCAGGCCGTCGTCGCGGGCCTCCTGTCGAGCGGCTGCCGCGTCGTAGACCTCGACGTCTGCCCCGTCCCGACCGTGCAGTTGCTCGTCCGCGAGCGGCGCGCGCGCGGCGGCATCGCCATCACGGCCAGCCACAACCCGGCCGAGTGGAACGCCCTGAAGTTCATCAACTCCGCCGGCCTCTTCCTCAATGCCGGGCAGGCCCGGCAGCTCCTCGACATCTACCACCAGGGCGAGTACCGGAAGGTGGCGGGGGCCGAGATGCGCGCCGTCGAGCCGTCGGCCGGCGCGGGCGACGTGCACGTCGCCGCCGTCCTCGACGCGTTAGGCCCCCTGCCGCGCGGCGCGCGCAAGCTCCGCGCGGCGGTCGACTCGTGCAACGGGGCCGGCTCCGTCGTCGCGCCGCGCCTCATCGAGGCGCTCGGCGCCGAGGTCGTCCCCATCAACGTCACCCCGGACGGGCTTTTCCCGCGCGGGGCCGAGCCGGTGCCGGAGAACCTCGGCGCGCTGGCGGCGGCCGTGCGCGAGCACGGCTGCGACGTGGGGTTCGCGCAGGACATGGACGCCGACCGGCTGGCCGTCGTCTCCGAGTGCGGCGCGGCCGTAGGCGAGGAGTACACGCTGGTGCTCGCGGCGCGCTACGTCCTGGCCCGCGAGCCGGGGCCGGTCGTGGCGAACCTCTCGACGACGGGCGCGCTCGACGCGGTGGCCGCCGCCTTCGGCTGCCCCGTCTACCGCTCGAAGATCGGCGAGGCCAACGTGACCGAGGAGATGGTTAGGCGGGGCGCGGTCGTCGGCGGCGAGGGCAACGGCGGCGTCATCTACCCGCGCATCAACTTCGCCCGCGACAGCCTCGCCGGCATGGCGCTCGTCCTCCACCTGCTCGCCGAGACGCAGAAGACGGTCTCGGAACTGCTGGCCGAGCTACCGCGCTCCTACATGCTGAAGGAGAAGCTGGTTTGCCGCTCGGATCGCGTGCGCGCGGCGCTGCGGGCGGTGAGGGACGAGTACGCGCGTTGGCCGATGGATTTGCGCGACGGCGTCAAGGTGACGACGCCCGACGGCTGGTTCCTCGTGCGCGGCTCGAACACCGAGCCGATCATCCGCCTCGTCGCGGAGGCCGAAGACGAGGCGCGCGCCCGCGCCATGATCGAGGACGTGCGCGGCCGGGTGCGCGCGTGCCTCGAATGAAAGAAAGGGTTTTAGGTGCCAGGTGCTGGGTGCTGGTTAAAGACAAGTTGGTTCTTACCCAGCACCCAGCACCCAGCACCCCCTTTGGAGGCGAACGCATGGGAGTCTTGACCGTGGAGCGTGAGGAGAAGCAGGCGACGGCGGCGGGGCGCGTGGCGTCGCTCGATGTCTTCCGCGGCATCACCATCGCCGGGATGATTCTGGTGAATAACCCCGGCTCGTGGGGCGCGATCTACTCGCCTCTTGAGCACGCCGAGTGGCACGGGTGGACGCCGACCGACCTCGTCTTCCCCTTCTTCCTCTTCATCGTCGGCGTCTCCATCACGCTCGCGCTCTCGCGCCGCGCCGCGTCCGGCGGGCCGAAGCGCGACCTCTACCTGAAAATCCTGCGCCGCTCGCTCATCATCTTCGGCCTCGGCCTCGTGCTCGCCGGCTTCCCCTCCTACGACCTCTCGACGATCCGCATCCCCGGCGTCCTCCAGCGCATCGCCGTCTGCTACCTCGTCGCCTCCGTCATCTTCCTGAACACGAAGTGGCGGGCGCAGGCCGTCACCGCGGCCGCGCTCCTCCTGCTCTACTGGGCGCTGATGGCCCTCGTCCCCGCGCCCGGCTCCGCCGCGGGCGACCTGAGCATGGAGGGGAACCTCGCGGCCCACCTCGACCGCGCCGTGCTCGGGCGGCACACCTGGAAGCCGCTGTACGACCCGGAGGGGATTCTGAGCACGATCCCGGCCGTCGCGACGACGCTCGCCGGCGTGCTCACGGGCCACTGGCTGCGTGCGCGCCGGCCGGAGCTGGAGAAGGTCGCCGGCCTGTTCGTCGCGGGCGCGGCCGGCGTCGTGGCGGGCTGGGCGTGGGGCTTCTGGTTCCCCGTCAACAAGGCGCTGTGGACGAGTTCATACGTCCTGCTCACGGCCGGGCTGGCGCTGCAACTGCTCGCCGTCTGCTACTGGCTCGTGGACATCAAAGGCTACCGGCGCTGGGCGACGCCCTTCCTCGTCTTCGGCTCCAACGCGCTCATCGTCTACTTCCTCGCCGAGCTGTTCTCGAACATCATCTCGACCGTCACCGTCACGCGCGAAGGCGGCCGCGCGGCGGACTTGAAGACCGCCATCTACGAAAACGTCTTCGCCTCGTGGGCCTCGCCCAAGACGGCCTCGCTCCTCTTCGCCCTCTGCGTTGTCCTGCTCTGGCTCGGCGTCGTCACCGTCCTCTACCGCAAGCGGATTTTTATAAAAGTCTGAAAAGCCGTGAATCGTGAATCGTCAATCGAAAGAAGTGCCTCCCACGATTGACGATTCACGATTCAAGGCTTTCGCCTGTTCGCGTCTTTTACCATGAAACTTTCCTCCCTCGACTGGCTCATCATCGCGGCCTACTTCGCGCTGTCGCTCGTAATCGGGCTGTACTACGCGCGCCGCGCCGGGCGCTCGACCGAGGAGTTCTTCCTGTCGAACCGCTCGATGCCGTGGTGGCTGGCGGGCACTTCGATGGTGGCGACGACGTTCGCCGCCGACACGCCGCTGGCCGTCACCGAGATGGTGGCGCGCAACGGCGTGGCCGGCAACTGGCTCTGGTGGTCAATGCTGGCGGGCGGGATGCTGACGGTCTTCTTCTTCGCGCGGCTGTGGCGGCGGGCGCGCGTGATGACGGACGTAGAGTTCGTCGAACTGCGCTACGCGGGCCGGCCGGCCGCTTTCTTGCGGGCCTTCCGCGCCCTCTACCTGGGCCTGCCGATCAACCTCATCATCATGGGGTGGGTCAACCTCGGGATGGCGAAAGTCCTGAGCGGAACCCTCGGCCTCGCCAAGTGGCAGGCGCTCGCCCTCTGCCTCGGCATCACCTTCCTCTACTCGATCCTGTCGGGCTTCTGGGGCGTGGTGGTGACGGACGCGGTGCAGTTCGTCATCGCGATGGCCGGCTCGGTGGCGCTCGCGGTCTTCGCCGTGCGCGCCGCGGGCGGCATCGGCGCGCTGAAAGAGCGGCTGGCGGCGGCCACGCCGGTCGGGGGCGATGAGCCGTTCGGCCCCGACGCGATCAGCCTGTGGAGCGACGGGAGCGCGCCGTGGATGCTGCCCGTCCTCACGCTCTCGGTCTACCTCGGCGTGAACTGGTGGGCGTCGTGGTATCCGGGGTCGGAGCCGGGCGGGGGCGGCTACGTCGCGCAGCGCATCTTCGCCGCGAAGGACGAGCGGCACGGGCTGCTCGCGACGCTCTGGTTCACCGTCGCGCACTACGCGCTCCGGCCGTGGCCGTGGATTCTGGTCGCGCTCTGCTCGCTCGTGCTCTACCCGGCGGGGACGACCGTCAACCCCGAGACGGGGCAGCCGGACGCGGCCTTCGGCTACGTGCGGGTGATGACCGACCACCTGCCGGCGGGCTGGCGCGGCCTGCTCCTCGCCTCGTTCGCGGCCGCCTACATGAGCACCATCTCGACGCAGATGAACTGGGGGTCGAGCTACCTCGTCAACGACTTCTACCGCCGCTTCGTGCGCCGCGGGGCGACCGAGCGGCACTACGTCTTCGCCTCAAGGGTGGCGACGCTCGTCGTCGTGCTGCTCTCGGTGGCCGTCACCTACTACATGAACCGGATCACGGGCGGGTGGGAGCTGGTCATGTCGCTCGGCGCGGGCACGGGCCTCGTCTACATCCTGCGCTGGTACTGGTGGCGGGTCAACGCGTGGTCGGAAATCTCGGCGATGGCGGCGGCGCTCGCCGTCTCGCTCGGGCTGCAATACCTCGCCGTCTTCGACTCGTCCACGCCGCAGGGGTTCGCGCAGACCATCCTGACCACGGTCGGCGCGACCACTCTGGTG
>JALZHT010000357.1 GCA_030860645.1 Acidobacteriota bacterium | reverse complement strand
GGCGCGCACGCCGCCTTCGGACTGCGAGTAAGCGTCGAGTACCTGAATGGTGTCATCTGGCGTACAATCTGGCTTTTCTCAAGGCCGGGGCGGCGCGCGGTCGCTTCAGCCGGCGTTTACGATTCGCGTCTATGACTATGGATAGGTGGGTCGTTCATAAGTTCGGCGGCACGAGCGTGGCCGACGCGGGGCGGTATCAGGCGGTGGCCGGGATCGTGCTCTCGGGGCGGGCCGAGGGCGCGCGCTCTGCCGTCGTGGTTTCGGCGATGAGCGGGGTGACGGACGCGCTCATCGAGTTGGTCAGGCTCGCCGCCGGGCGGGACGCTGCCTACGCCGACGAGCTTCAGTTGCTCCGCGCGAGGCACCTGGAGACGGCGTCGCAACTCGGCCTGGGCGACGCGCGGACGGCGGCCCTGGCCGAATCAATCGAGGCCGGTTGCACAGAGATCGGTGAAGTCCTGCGCGGGGTCTGGATCGCCCGGCACTCCTCCGAGAGCATCACCGAGTTCATCTCCGGGTACGGCGAACTCTGGTCGGCGCAACTCCTCCACGCGCGGCTGGAGCAGGAGGGCCACCCCGCCGCCTGGCTCGACGCCCGCGAGGTGCTCGTCGTGGAGCCGGACGCGAGGGCCGTCGTGGTGGACTGGGAGGTCTCGCGCGAGAGGTTGGGACGGTGGCTCGGGGGGGCGGCCGGGGCGGAGACCGTCGTCGTCACGGGCTACATCGCCTCGACGCGCGGCGGGGTCGCCACGACCTTGAAGCGCAACGGCAGTGATTACTCCGCCTCCATCTTCGCCGCCCTGCTCGGCGCGGCGTCGGTCACGATCTGGACGGACGTGGACGGGGTGCTGAGCGCCGACCCGCGGCGCGTCCCCGACGCGCTCGTCGTCCCGCGGCTCTCTTACCAGGAGGCCGCCGAGCTGGCCTACTTCGGCGCGAAGGTCATCCACCCGAACACCATGTCGCCGGTCATCGCGGGGGGCATCCCCGTCCTCGTCAAAAACAGCCTGAACCCTTCGGCCGCCGGCACGACCATCTCCGCCGAGACCGCCCCCGAGATGCCGGTCAAAGGGTTCGCCAGCGTCGAGGGCATGACGCTCGTCAACGTCGAGGGCACGGGCATGGTCGGCGTCCCCGGCGTCGCCCACCAGCTCTTCGGCGCGCTGCGGGCGAGGGATGTTTCGGTGGTGCTCATCTCGCAGGGCAGCTCGGAGCACTCGATCTGTTTCGCCGTCCCCGGCGCGCAGGCCGAGCTGGCGCGGCGCACCGTCGAAGAGGCTTTCCTGCCGGAGATGCGGCGGGGGCAGGTGCAGACCGTCGGCCTCACGCCGGGCTGCTGCATCCTGGCCGTCGTCGGCGACGGCATGGTGGACGCGCCCGGGGTGGCCGGGAAGTTCTTCACGGCGCTCGGCCAGGCCGGCGTGAGCGTGCGCGCCATCGCCCAGGGGGCGTCCGAGCGGAACATCTCGGCGGTCATAGACGAGCGCGACGCGACGAAGGCGCTGCGCGCCGTCCACGCGGCCTTCTACCTGTCGAGCCAGACGCTCTCCGTCGGGGTCGTCGGCACGGGCCTCATCGGCGGGACGTTCCTCAACCAACTGCGCGGGAGGCTCGCCCCGCTCAGGGCGCGGCGCGCGATAGACGTGCGCGTGCGCGCCGTCATGAACAGCCGCCGCATGCTCCTCGACGACCGGCAGGTCGCCCTGGCCTCCTGGGAGGAGGACTTGCGCGGCGGCGCGCGGGCCGCCGACCTCGAACAGTTCGCCGACCACGTGCGCGCCGAACACCTCCCGCACGCCGTCATCATAGACGCCACGTCGAGCGCCGGCGTGACCGCGCACTACGAGTCCTGGCTGGAGCGCGGCATCAACATCATCACGCCGAACAAGAAAGGCAACACGGGCACGCTCGTACAGTACCGGGCTTTGCGCGCGGCCGCGCGGCGGCGCGGGCGCTACTTCCTCTACGAGACCAACGTGGGCGCGGGCCTCCCCGTGATTCACACGCTGCGCGACCTGCTCGACACCGGCGACGAAGTCATCCGCGTCGAGGGCGTGCTGTCGGGGACGCTCTCCTACATCTTCAACACGTTCGACGGCGGCAAGCCCTTCTCGGAGGTCGTCCGCGAGGCCCACGCCAGGGGCTACACGGAACCCGACCCGCGCGACGACCTGTCGGGGGTGGACGTGGCCCGCAAGCTCGTCATCCTGGCGCGCGAGATGGGCCTCGCCCTGGAGATGGACGAAGTGGGGGTCGAGAGCCTCGTGCCCGAAGACCTGCGCGCCGCCGGCGTGGAAGAGTACCTGGGCAGTTTGGGCCGGCACGACGCGGCGATGGCCGAGTTGCTGGAGGCGGCGCGCGCGCGTAGGCAGGTGCTGCGCTACGTCGGGTCGGTCGAGCCGGGCGGGGGCGTCTCGGCGGGGCTGCGGGCGTTGCCCCTCGACCACCCCTTCGCGAACCTGAGCGGCAGCGACAACGTCGTGAGCTTCCGGACGGCGCGCTACAACGTCCAGCCGATGATCGTGAGGGGGCCGGGGGCGGGGCCGGACGTGACGGCCGCCGGCGTCTTCGCCGACCTGCTGCGGCTCGCCTCCTTCCTGGGGGCTCCGCTGTGAGGCGGGCCACGGCCTTCGCGCCCGCGACGGTGGCGAACGTCGCCGTCGGCTTCGACATCCTCGGGTACGCCGTCGGGGCGGCGGGCGACGAGGTGACGGTCTCGGCCTCGGCGCGCGCGGGCGTGCGCCTCGAAGAGATCACAGACGCCACGGGGACGCTCCCCGAAGGGGCCTTGCCGACCGACGCCGCGAAGAACACCGCGACCGTCGGCCTCGTCAAGCTCTGCGAAGACCTCGGCGCGGGCGTCGGCTTCGACGTGAGCGTGCGCAAAGGCATCGCCCTCGGGTCGGGGATGGGCGGCTCGGCGGCCTCGGCCGTGGCGGCGCTGGTCGCGGCCAACGCGCTCCTCGAACGGCCGCCGCCGAAAGAATCCCTGCTCCGGTATGCGCTGCTGGCCGAAGGCGTGGCGAGCGGCGCGGCCCACCCGGACAACGTCACGCCGTGCCTGTTCGGCGGCCTCACGCTCGTCTGCTCGACCGACCCCCTGCGGCACGTCCAACTGCCCGTCCCCGACGGCCTCCTCACCGTGCTCGTCCACCCGCGCGTCCGCCTCGACACGCGCGAGGCCCGCGCCGCGCTCAGGCCGAGCGTCCCGCTGGCCGACCACGTCAGGCAGTCGGCCAACCTCGGCGGCTTCGTCGCCGGGTGTTTCTCGAACGACCTGAACCTCATCAAAAGCTCTTTCACGGATGTCGTCGTCGAGCCGCAGAGGGCCGCCCTCATCCCCGGTTTCCCGCGCGTGAAGGCGGCGGCGCTCGCAGAGGGGGCCGTCGGCGTCTCCATCTCCGGCTCCGGCCCAAGCGTCTTCGCGTGGGCCGACTCCGAGCGGTCAGCCGAAAGGGTGCGCGCGGCGATGGTCAAAGCCTTCCGGTCGGAGGGCGTCGCGGAAGTGGACTCGTGGGTCGCGCCCGTGAGCCGGGAGGGGGCGAGAGTCGTCCGATGAAATACGTCAGCACCCGCTCGTCATCGCCCGCCCTCGGACTCTCCGCCGCCGTCCAGGCGAGCCTCGCGCCCGACGGCGGCCTCTACGTGCCCGAGCAGTTTCCCGCTTTCGCCGCCCGGGATTTCGACGGCCTCGAATCCCTGCCCGAGATCGCCGAGAGGTTCCTCCGCCCGTTCTTCGAAGGCGACGAGTTGGCCCCCCACCTCGGAGCAGTCTGCCGCGAGGCTTTCAGCTTCGCCGTCCCCTTGAGCGAACTCGACGAGACGACCGCCGTGCTTGAGTTGTTCCACGGCCCGACCGCCGCCTTCAAGGACGTGGGCGCGCGCTTCCTCGCCGCCTGCGTCTCGCGCCTGCCGGGCCGGCGGACGGTGCTGGTGGCGACCTCCGGCGACACGGGCGGCGCGGTGGCGGCGGCCTTCCACGGGCGAACGGGCGTCGAGGTCGTGATCCTCTTCCCCCTCGGGCTGGTCTCGCCGCGCCAGCAGCAACAACTCACCTGCTGGGGCGGCAACGTCCGCGCCTTCGCCGTGCGCGGCGACTTCGACGCCTGCCAGCGCGTCGTCAAACTCGCCTTCGCGGATCGGGAGTGGGGCCGGGCGAAGGGCTTGCTCTCGGCCAACAGCATCAACCTCGGCCGCCTGCTGCCGCAGGCCGCCTACCACGCGGCGGCGGGCCTCTGGTATCTGCGACGCCGCGGGGCGCGGCCCGGCCTCGTCGTCCCGACGGGGAACCTCGGCAACGCCGTCGCCGGCTTCTGGG
>JALZHT010000356.1 GCA_030860645.1 Acidobacteriota bacterium | reverse complement strand
GGCGCGGGTGCAACGCCGTCGGCGCGACCCGCCGGGCGGCCCGCCCCCTTATTCCATCTCCAGGTCGGCGTCGTCCGGCTCCGGCACACGCCCGAGCAGGTGCTCCGCCAGCGCGTGGCAGAGTGTGTACTCCCGCTCGTGGTCGATGCCCGCCAGGACGAGGAGCGCCCCGGCGAGGCTCATCTGCTCAAGCTGCACGGCCTCCTCGTCCGCGCCCTTCTCGTACTTGATGCGCTCAAGCCGCCCGAGCAGCGCCACCTTGTCGAGACTCTTAACCACCGCGCCACTCCTCCCTCCTCCCCGGTGCCGGGGCCACAGGCGCGCCCGCGCCCTTTACTTGGTCGCCGGCTCGGCCGCGACCTCTTCGGCCTCTGTCGCCGCCTCCTCCTCGTGGAAGAGGAACTCGCCCGTCGCCTCCATCAGGCTGTACTCGGTCTGCTCCAGGCGCTCGATTTTTTTCGTCAGGGTTTTCGTCGTCCGGTCGAGGTTCCTGATGAGGCCCTCGATGGCCTCGCGGTCTTGCGAGTCGGCGTCGGCGAGCCGCGGCTTGACGATGCTGTCCACGCGCTTGCACAGGAGTACGCCGCGCGCCTGCATCTCGACGAGGGAGGGCGCGGCGTCTTCCTCGCCTTTGGTCAGGTCGATCTCGCCCATCTGCGCGAAGCGCGAGAACCTTTCGAGGCGGGCCTTCAACTGCTCGCGCAAGTGCTCGGGCACGCCCTGATCGGTGAGGTAGTTTTTCACGAGGGCGAGGAAGCGGTTGAGGCTGTCGCGCCGGAACTCGGCCAGCCTGTGCTCGCGGTCGGCGAGGTTCAGCACCTCCGGCACGTTGACGCCTTTGGACGCGGCCTTGTCAATGGCGGCGACGGCCGCCTCCCGCTCCGAGTCCGACGCCGAGAAGAAGTAGTAGTTGATAAGCCCCTCGATCAGGTACGGGTCGGGCATCTCGGCGTCAACGTCCCTCACGCGGTTCAGGCGGTCGGATAACTCGTCATGGCTGCCCGGCGGCAGCCCGCCGCCGGGCGGGAGGCCGCGCCACGTGAACAGGAGGGAGACGGCGTGCCAGAGCAGCGCGTTGCGGAGCAGAATTTCTTCCTCGTCGAGCAGCCTTTCCGGCTGGGCCGCGGGTTCGGCCGCGCCTCCGCCGTCGTCTCCGGAGGGCGCGCGCGAGTCTTTCGCGTCCTTCTCGACTTCGACGATGAACCGCCGCCTGCAACCCGTGCAACCGACGGCCTTGCCCACGCACCCCGCTCCGGCCTCGTACTTCTTTCCGCAGAACTTGCAGGCCGTGTTGACCATCTCCTGCGCGGTGGCGTCCGCCCTCTCCAGCCCCTTGAGCACCTCGCCGAGGGCTTCATCAACGTCGGGGTTGTCGGACGCCACCCAGTCACAAAGCAGCAGCCCCAGCTCGCCGTGAAGAGCGGGCTTGCCCTGCTCCCGGGCGGCGGCGACGGCCCCGGCGAAGTGCTTGCGCGCCTCGTCCGTCTCCCTGTCGAAGAGTGACATGATGCCGATGACCGTTTCGTGGTCGTCAACGCGGCCCGGAATCTCCTCCGTCAGCACGCCCAGCTTGCGCAACTCCGCGAAGTAGTGCAGCGCGTCGTCCACCTCCCTGCGCGCCCAGTTGTGCCGCGCCCGGTTCAGGAGCGCGATGCCCGCGATAAGCTTCGCGTCGAGCAAATCGCCGAGGGCGGCGGCGTGCTCCTGGTAGAGGCGGATGATCTTTTCGTCCTCCTTCAGTCGCGCCTGAAGCCACAGGTCGAGGTAGACCTCCTCGCGCCCGCTCTTCCCCGAGGCCGTTAAGTCGGCGAGGACGGCCGCGGCCTCGGAGAAGCGCCCCAGACGCGCGCGCACGTAGGCCAACGCGAAGCGCGCGTCCGCGATGTCCTTTGCCCGCAGCCCCTTGGTGAGCGCCTCGCCGAGCAAGCTCTCGGCGCGCGGGAATTCAGCGTGCTCGTCTCTGTTAATGATTTCGAACGCCTCCAGCATCGGGCGGCGCTTCCGTCTGGGCGATATGACGAGGAAGTACAGGGCTAAGGCCAGCACCGCGAGGGCGAGGCCGCCCGCGACGACGATGTAAGACGGCGGGACGCTGCCGAGGCCGCCCCGGGCGGCGGCCTTCGTGTCGTCTCCGCCCGCGCCCCCCGCCTCCTCTTCGGCCACGCCTTTCGCCTTCTCTTCAGCGACACCTTTCGCCCCCCCTTCGGCCGCACCTCTCGCCCCCGTCCCGCCGGGGCCGCTCGGCTGTGCGCCCTTGCTCTGACCGCCGCCGCGCGCGTCGGCGCGAAGCGTCTCCGTGCGGGGCGGGTTCGGCACTTGCGCCGGGAGAGATTTTTGAGTGGTCTGGTTCTGCACGCCCGGCGGGCGTACTTCCTCCCGTGAGTGTCTAAGCTCCTCGGCCGCGAAACGTCTACCCAGGTAGATGCCGAGCGCGGTGCTGCCTCCGAGCAACGCCAGCTCCAGCAGGACTCCGCCCGCGATCAGTTTCCAGTGACGACTCATCATCGCTTACTCTCTTCCCTGCGCGAACGCTTGACGGCTGACCGGCCAAGTCAACGAACCCGCACACGCGCCGCCCCCCGCGTCCCTTTAAGAACCACCGCGCCCCCCTCTGAGCTTAAGCAGCCGCACCTCAAGCTCGGACAAAACCGCGCCGTGCTGGTGAATCTCCTCTTCCCCGACGGTCTTTTTCTCCCGCCCCTTGAACAGCCCTCCTTTGACGAGGTCTAACTGCCGCCGCGCATCGTCCAGCCTTCCCAGCCCCATCAGCGCCCGCGCGTAGAGGAGGTTCAGGTCGAACTTCCACCACATGTAGGTCTGGCCTTCCAGGAGTCGCCCATAAATGAACTTCAACGCCGCGTCGAACTGGCCGCGCCACACGAGGTAGCGCGCCAGCGCGGCCTCCATCTCGCTGCTCTGCTGTCGCGCGGCGGGCAGGTGTTGAAAGTCGCGCATCAGCTTGGAATCAATCTGCGCGGCGGCGTCGGCGTTGCCGGCGATCAGGTTGCGCAGCGGCGCGAGTTCCATGGCGCGCGCGAGGAGCTTGAGCTGGGCCTCGTAGGCTTCGGCGCGCAGGGGGGACTTGGCTACGGCCCTCTCGAAGAGGTCAACGGCTTCGAGCGGGCGGTGTAGCTCCTCGCCGGCGAGCTTCCCCGCGAGCAGGAGGAGGTCGTACGAATCCTGGGCCAAGAGCACGTCTTGCAGGAGCGTGTAGGCTTCGAACGAACGACCCAGGTGGCGCAGGTCTGTCGCGGCGACCAGCGGATCCATCCGCCTGAGGAAGTACTCCAGGAGTTGCGCCAGTTCGGCGGGGTCAACCGCCTCCCGCACCTTGACGTTGCGCGCGACCATTTTGCTCGCGGCCGCCAGAGTCTTCGCCGACGCCGGGAGGGCGTCGAGCCAGAAGGGCAGATTGCTCGTTAGCGTGGAGGGGGTGAAGGCCGTGTCGTTCGCCGCGCGAAACATGAAGTCGCCCGCGTCGGCGACCGGGGGCAGGCTGTAGAAACACTGTAGCAACGCCACGCCGAAGGCGTAGCTGTCAACGCCTTCCCCGCTCACGCCGTCGCAACCGCGGACTAGCTCCGGGGCGAGGTACATGCTGCGGGCGGGGGCGGCGAAAACGGAATCAACGTCGGGCGGCCCCCAGGGCGGGAGGGCGAGCAGGTATAGCTGCCCCTGGCCCGCGAAGACCAGGTCCCAGGGGGTCGGCAGCAGGGGGCTGTACAGGCTCTTCCACCAGGCGGGCAGCGCGCGCAGCGCCGGGATGGCGTGGCGCAGGCGGACGCACGGGTCTTGATCCGCGAGCGCCTCGGCGAGCGACGGCCCGAGACCTTCGACCTCATAGCGAACGTAGAAGTAGCCTGACCCGTCGTGCCACGCATTCGTGATCCGCGCGACGTTCTCCGGCATCGCCCTCCCGATCCAGTTCTTTATCTCGTCGCGCCGGCGTAAAGGGGCGGCGTCAATCGGGAGGAGCCTGTAACAGGCCGGGCGGTGGCGAGACCTGTAGACGAACCCGTGAAGGCTCGGCCCCGCCAGGGCTATGGTGTCCGGCTGACTGTCTATCACCAGCTCCAGCTCGCTAGGAGGCGCGGAGCCTGCACTCTTGGTAAACATCTTCTAGCTCGTCGCCGAGGTCAATTAAATCATCCTCCGCCGTGCCCGCATTCAACGCCGCCGCGAAGGCGTTAAAAGCTTCGAGGAGTTTCGGGTCAGGGTGTTTGAGCAGTTGCTTGTGCGCGCGGCGGATGGTGCCCTTGAACTGCTCCGGCACCTCGCGCGCCGGCTCGACGATCTGCTGGGCGAGGCCCCCCGCCGCCGCGCCCGCGGC
>JALZHT010000355.1 GCA_030860645.1 Acidobacteriota bacterium | reverse complement strand
CGACCGGAGGCCCGGCCCGAGGCCGCGGCGGCCACGCCCCCGCCCGCCACGCCGGCCCCGACGCCCGTCACGCTCCGCGTCATGGACGATGTCTTCAAACTCGAAGAAGGCTCGCACTACGCCGTGCAGTTCACCGTGCCGCACGAGTCCGCGCCCGCGCGCGTCTCGGGCGGCTTCCGCGTCACGAGCGGCGGCTACGTGGATTTTTACCTGATGAGCCGGGAGCAGTACGACCGCTTCGCCGTGGGCGGTGAGGCCGACGTGACGAGCGTCGTGTACCGCGAGGAGCAGTGGAACGCGCGGGTGGGCGAACGGCTCCCCGCCGGCGACTACTACCTGGTCTTCGACAACTACGACTCCGAGGCCGGCGAGCAGACGGTCGCGGCCGAGTTCGTACTTGTGTTCGACCAGAGCGGGCCGGCACGTTGACCGTCCCGGCGGGGTCGTCTCAATCTTCCGTCGACAGGACGCGAATAAGCCGCCGGTCTAAGTCTGCGAGGCTCCCCCAAGCCTGACAGACACAATCGACCGGCGGCTTATTTTCCGACACCATCAGGCGCGGCTTCGTGCGACCCCGTTCCCCCGAAAGAATCGCCTTCGGCCTGTGCGGCTAGTTCGAGGCTCCCCCAAGCCTCTCACCGGCCCCCGCCCGGATGGTAAAGAACGCTCTGTTTCTTTCCGTCTTCTTTATGCCGACATGACGCGGAGCAACAGGCGTGCCGCCGCCGGGAGGGGCCGCGGCCCCGCGCCGGCCAAAGCGAAATCGGTGGGATTTAACGAACCTCTTCGAGGAGACGACGCCGGCCGCGGGTCAACTCACTTCGGGGCGGGCGCATTATACTTTTACAGCCGGCTCATTTTGAGGGGTCTATTGGTACGGATTCCATGCAAGGGTGAGCGGCGGCGGTCGAGACGATTGCGGAGGGCCGCAGTTCCTCCATCGCAACGGCACCGCAACGCGGCCGCAACCACCCGGCCCCCGCGCGGCCGTAGGATGTCGGCTTAAGGGGGAGGACGCCTTCTCCCTTCACAAGAAAGCCGGGGCGCTTCACTGTCGGGGTTTGGCGCTCCGGCTTTACTTTGCGTCGCGCCCGCGGCGCTCCATTCTTAAACCGCCCGACGCCTCGCGCGCGACGTCCCCGACTCTTCCCCTCCCGCCCGGCCGCAACGATACGGCCCCCTATTCGTAAGACGTTCGCAACCCGGCCCGCCCCCCCGCGGGTTATCTTCCCCGCCGACGAATCACTGCCGCACTGCTTTTCCGGACTCGCACCTCGCACGCTTCCGAACGCGTGCACCCCGACGTGGTCGCAGGCGATTCAACAAATCTTCTTGTGAAAGGGAAAAGGATGAATTCCAACCGCTTTAGAAACTTCGGATACCTGTGTGCCTCGCTCACGCTCCTGCTGGCGCTCGCGCCGCCGGCCCCCGCGCAGGAGGCCGGCAGCGCCTCCCGCCAGTCCAACACGACCTCCGTCGCCGCCGGGCAGAAGATGAAGCTCAAGGGCGTGGTGACGCGCCGCGACGCCGACACCTTCGTCGTGCAGGATCAGACCGGCGGCCACGTCACCGTCACGCTCACCGACCGGACGAGCGTCAAGAAGAAGGGCGGCTTCTTCGGCGGCGGCACGAACCACGGTGTGACCGCGATCCTGCGCGGCCTCAACCTCGAAGTCGAGGGGCGCGGCGACGGCACCAACCTCGTCGCCGAGAAGATTCGCTTCGATGAACGCGACCTGCGGACGGCGCGCACGGTCGAGGCCAACGTCGTCCCGGTCGAGAACCGCGTCGGCGAAGCCGAGGGCCGCATCGTGCAGGTCGAGCAGAACGCGCAGCGCCTGTCGGGGCAGTTGGACGAACTCGCCGCCGTCTCGAACGCGGCGCGCGGCGGGGCGAAGGCGGCGCAGGAGACGGCCGACGCGGCCGTCGCCGGCGTCACCGCCACCAACGAGCGCATCTCCGCGCTCGACGACTACGAGGTGCAGCACAACGCCAGCATCCTCTTCAAGGTCGGCAGCGCCGTGCTCTCGCGCGACGCCAAAGCGCAGCTCGACCAGATGGCGCAGCAGGCGCTCCAGGCCAAAGGCTACGTCCTCGAAGTGAGCGGCTACGCCAGCGCGGACGGCTCGACGGAGGCGAACCGCCGCCTGAGCCAGCGCCGGGCCGACGCCGTCATCCGCTACCTCGTCGAGAACCACGAGATTCCTCTGCGCCGCATCATCACGCCGTTCGGGTACGGCGAGATGAAGCCCGTGGCGGACAACACGACCCGCGAGGGGCGCGTCGAGAACCGCCGCGTCGAGGTCAAGGTGCTCGTCAACCGCGGCCTCATCCAGGGCGCGCCGCAGGTGGGCGGCCAGGTCTCTTCCAGCGCCAACGAATAACCCCGACTCAACCCGCCGACGCCTGAAGGCGGAAGGCGGAAGTGAATGGCCGAACGTCATTCACTTCCGCCTTCCGCCTTTTTACTTTCCGTCTTTTACTTCGCCCGGTTGAAGATGACCACGTCGCTCGTGGTGAGGCCGTTGGCGAGCAGGAGGCGGCCGTCCGGGGCGATGTCGAAGGAGTAGAAGACTTCGCGCGTGGCGTTGGTGATCTGGCGCGCGGGGCCGCCCTCGACGGGCTGGAGGCGGAGGTTGGTGACGCCGTGCAGGTAGTCCGTGTAGATGACGCCGCGGCTGTCGCCCGTCCAGCGGATGACCGAGTTGCCGTCGGCCTCGTTCTGCGGCACGTCGAAGAGGCGCGCGGGCGCGCCGCCGTCGGGCGGCGTGAGCGCGATCTGCCACGGCGCGTTCGGGCCTTCGCCCTTGTACCAGTGCGCGACCCAGCGGCCGTCGGGCGAGACGGCCGGCCGCACCGAGAGCTGCCGGGTGAGCCTGACCGGGTCGCCGCCTTCAAGCGGGATTTTGTAGAGGTTCGTCAGCGAGCCTTCGCCCGTCCGCTCGTAGATGACCCAGCGGCCGTCGGGCGTCACGGCCGGCCAGTTGCTGTTGCCGTCGTCGCGCGTCAGCCGAAGCGGGTTGCTGCCGTCGCGCCCCATCCGCCAGACCTGCCACTTGCCCGAGCGGTTCGAGTGGAAGAGGACGTGGCGGCCGTCGGGCGTCGAGACCGGCCCGTAGTTGCGGCCCGCCCCGGCCGTCAGTTGCGCGTGGTCGCCGCCGTCGGCGGCCATCTCCCAGATGTCGGCGTTGCCGCTCGCGTCCGAGGCGAAGAGGACGCGCCCGTCGGGCGTCCACGAGAGGTCAACGTAGCGGCCCGCGCCCGAGGTGATTTGCGCCGGCCGGGCGTAGTCGCCGCGCTGCGCGAGGAAGACGTTGGTGAGCGTCTGGCTCTGCACCACGACGAGGTGCTGCGCGTCGTGCGAGAGGCTGAGGCCGCGGTAGTCGTTGAGGTCATGCGTCAGCCGCTCGGCCGCGCCGCCGGGGTAGGAGACGTGCCAGAGCTGCGACGTTGACGAGTTGCCATCGTTGGCCGTGAAGAGGAGGCCGTCGCCCTGGGGGAGCCAGCGGATCTGGCTGATCTCGCTCCAGCGCGCCGCCGAGAGCGCCCGCTCGGCCCCGCCCGCGGCCGGCACCTCGACGGCCTTGAGGAAGAAGCCGTTGGCGTCCGACGACTCGACGACCAGCGCGAGCCGCTCGTCGTCGGGCGACCAGGCGGGCGCGGAGTTGACGGAGAAGTGCTCGGGGAACTCGCGGGCCGCGACCTCGCGCTCGCCCGCGCCCGCGGCGTCCGAGACGTAGAGCGTCTCGCGGCCGCGCGCGGCGTCGCGCACGACGAAGGCGAGCCGCTTGCCGTCCTCCGACAGCCCGACGGGGCTGTCCACCCCGGCGCGCAACTTCTGCACCGAGCCGCCGAGCGCCGGGACGCGGTAGAGGTCGCCGCGCTGGCCGTCCCGTTCGGCGGCGACGAAGTAGAGGTACGTCCCGTCGCGCGAGAAGGCGAGGCCGAAGTAGGTGAAGTCCGAGGGGGGCATGAGGCGCACGCTGTTCGAGACGGCGACCTGCCGCGCCCACAGCCCGCGCTTCCCGCCCTCGTCCACCACGAAGGCGACGAGCTTGCCGTCGGGCGAGAGCGCCGCGCTGCGCACGTTCCCCGACGTGGTGATCCTCGCGGGCTGCGCGCCGCGGAACGCGACCGGCCCGGCCCCGGCCCCGCGGCCGAGGTAGAGGTAAAGTCCGCCCGCGAGCGCGACGGCGAAGAGCGCCGCGGCGGCGGCGAGCAGGCAGGCGGTGCGGGGCATCGCGTTCACGGCGCCTCGACCGAAGAACGTGCCGCGCGCGCCAAATGTGACGTGGTACATTCGCGCGGCTCGGCAGTGGGGAAGAGCAGGGGGAGAAGGACCAGG
>JALZHT010000354.1 GCA_030860645.1 Acidobacteriota bacterium | reverse complement strand
CGTCAGGCCCGAGGGCCGCGCCCGGCTGGCGGCCCGACTGACCGGCGGCGAGGGCGGCGAGCAGGGCGCACGCCGCCAGCGCCACAACAATTTTCGCGTGCGCGCGCATCGCCCTCCCCTGACTAATCACCGCCCGTCGCCGCGGCCGGCTTCACGCCCTTCGAATCCTTCGCCGCCGCCTTTGGTTCGGCCGCCTTTGATTCGGTGGCCTTCGCCGCGGCCGGCTTCGACTCCGCCGCCTTCGCGTCCGGAGGCTCCGCCTTCGTCTCCTTATTATCCTTCGCGTCAGACTTGCGGCCCGCGTAGTCGGTGACGTACCAGCCGGAGCCTTTGAGCTGGAAACTCGTCTGCGACCACTGCTTCGTGAGCCTGCCGCCGCAGCGCGTGTGGCGCGCGAGCGGCTTGTCCGAAATCTTCTGCATGACTTCGAGGTGCGCCCCGCACTTCCCGCAAGTGTATTCGTAGATGGGCATCGTGCTCTCTCGACCTCTCGGATGCTGCTGTAATCGAAGCTTTCCCGCTGAAATTATACGGACAAAACGGCGGCGTGCAAGCGTCTCGGACGTACGATGCGGCGGCGCGCGTCCGCGTCCGCTACGTCAAATTGAGCCGTGATTTTTTTCCCCGTGAAAGACGAAATTTTGTCTCTCTTCGATACGTCCGAAAGGCTCTGCTATTCACCTGGGCCGCGAACGCCGGAAGAAATTTTTGGGCCTCAATGACTTACGCCGATGTTCCGGATGCGTACGCGCAAGTCAAATGGATGCATACATTTGGTGCGCTAAAATGCAACGGAATCACAACCTCACCCATCTTACTCCCGGTTTCGATGAAGGCTGCTCTTTGAGAGTGATAAGCCCGATCGTTTCCACCATGCGTAGCCCCCAGCCCCGTGCATCGCAGGCGATGCGTAAGTAAGAATCGCCGACCTCGCAAGTAAAGCGAACGCAGAGGTCCCTAGCTCACATGGAGAACGACCGAGAATGCCCGTTGCCCGTCTATTCCCTCGTCTGCGGTTCGTCCGCAATTTCACGCTGGCGCTCTTTGCGCTGACCCTCCTGACGAATCTGACCGACAGCGCCTTCACGCGCGTGCTCGCCCCCGTGCAGGCCAAGGCCGTCGCCGAAGCGAAATTCTTCATCCCCGCGGACGTGCCCTCGTCCGGCGACGCCGACATTGATCGGATCATCTTCGAGGCGGGCGTGCGCGAGGGCGTTGACCCGCGGCTCATCCACGCCGTCATCTGGCAGGAGTCGAGGTACAAGCCGGCCGCCGTCTCACACGCCGGCGCGCAGGGCCTGATGCAGCTCATGCCGGCCGCGGCCAAGCGCTTCAAGTGCGAAGACCGCAACGACCCCGCGGCCAACGTCGCCGCCGGCACGAAGTACCTGCGCTGGCTGCTCAAGCGCTTCGACGGCAACGTGACGCTGGCGCTCGCCGGCTACAACGCGGGCGAGGGCTCGGTAGACAAGCACGACGGCGTCCCGCCCTTCGACGAGACGCAGAAGTACGTGCGCGTCATCACCGGCCGCTACGGCAAGAACTACCACCCGACGCTCACGCCCGAGGAGGCGACCGACTACTTCCGCCTCGCGCCCACGCACGAGGTCGCGACGGCGGAGTAAGCTAGAGGCCAGAGGCCAGAGGCTGGGGGCCGGTTAAAGGCAGGTGTCTTTAACCAGCACTCCAGCCTTTTGCTTTAACCGGCCCCCAGCCTCTGGCCTCTGGCCTCTGCCCTCTGCTATGATTTGCGCCCGATGTAAATACCTTTAGGCCCGGGGCGTCGAGCCGGCGGTTATTCTCCTCAGCGTTTGTCCGCGGCCCGCCCCGGGCGTCAAGACTCTCTCGGCAAGGAGACTTCTCCGACGTTGTCCGCACAGCGCCCGATGTCCGGCACGACCGTGCAGGCGCTCTCACTTGAGCGCAAGGTGAAGATGCACGAGGCGCGCGAGGCCATCATCAACCGCCTCGCCCCGGACATCCACTCCGAGATTGACCTCGACAAGTTCCTCTCGGCGGTCGTCGCCGAGCTGGGCCGCATGATGGGCGTCGACCGCTGCGACGTGCTCCAGCTCGTCCACGCCGGCGAGCTGCGCATCAGCCACGAGTGGCGCGCCTCAACGGACGTGCCCTCCAGCCTCGGCACCTCCTTCCCCGTCGACGTGCGCCAGCTCGCCGAGCGCCTCGACCTCTCGCGCCCCATCCGCCTCGACGACACCTCGCTGCCCGCGCTCGACCCGCGCGCCGGGATGCTCCCGCCGAGCCTCGGCACGCGCTCGCTCCTCATCGTCCCCGTGGTGCTCGACGGCAACGTGCTCGGCCTCGTCGGCCTGCACGCGACGCGCGGCGTGCGCCGCTGGGAGGACGAGGAGGTCTCGTTCCTCCAGTCCATCGCGCGCCAGATCGCGGTCGGCTACCAGTACGCGCGCCTCTACACGGACAAGCGGCGCGAGGCCAACCGCACGCGGGCGCTCCTGGAGATCGCCAACCTCATCAACGCGCGGTCGGACTTCGGCGAGCTGACCTCGCACGTGCTGGAGCGCGCCAACGAGCTGGTCGGGGCCGACTACTGCGCCCTCGGCGTCGTCGAGCCGTCGGGCAAGTCCATCAGCCTCGCGGCCTTCAAGGCCGCGCCGCACGCCACCACCGCGCGCGTGCGCGAACTGATCGAGTCGCACGGCAAGTCCATAGACATCTCGGCCTTCCCGGCCGTCACCGAACTCCTCGCCGAGCCGAAGACGCTGCGCGTCATAGACTCCGACCTGCCCGACCCCGTCCGCCTCGCCTTCAACGCCACGCTCGGCGGGCGCGCCGCGCTCGTCGCCCCCGTCCGCATCGGCGAGCAGACCTTCGGCCTGCTCGGCTTCGTCTGGAGCGAGCCGCGCGAGAACTTCGACGAGCACGAGATCGCCCTCGTCGAGGGCATCGCGCTCCAGCTCGGCACGGCGCTCGAACGCGACCAGCTCACGGCCGAGGTGATGCGGCTGCGCAGCGTCCTGCACGAGCGGCGCGCCGAGGATCGCATCATCGGCCAGGCCCCGGCCATCCGCCGCGCCATTGACCTCGCGCACCACGTCGCCGACACGCAGACCTCCGTCCTCGTCCAGGGCGAGTCGGGCACGGGCAAGGAGCTGCTCGCCAACCTCATCCACTACAACTCGCGGCGCAAGGCCGGCCCCTACATCAAGCTCAACTGCGGCGCGATCCCCGAGACGCTTTTGGAGTCCGAACTCTTCGGCCACGAGCGCGGCGCCTTCACCGACGCGCGCCAGCGCCGCGTCGGGCGCTTCGAGGAGGCCGACGGCGGCACGCTCTTCCTCGACGAGATCGGCGAGATGAGCCTGTCGGCGCAGGTGCGGCTGCTGCGCGTGCTGCAAGACGGCGAGTTCACGCGCGTCGGCGGCAGCGAAGTTCTGAAGACGGACGCGCGCGTCATCGCCGCCTCGAACGTCGACCTGGCGAAGGCCGTCGAGCAGGGCACGTTCCGCCGCGACCTCTACTACCGCCTCTCGGTCTTCCCGATTCACCTGCCCCCTTTGCGCGAGCGCGCCGCCGACATCCACCCGCTCGTCATCCACTTCCTCGAACACTACAAGCAGAAGACCGGCCGCTTCATCCCCGGCATCTCGCGCCAGGCCCTCGACGCGCTCATCAACTACGACTGGCCGGGCAACGTGCGGGAGCTGGAGAACGCCGTCGAGCGCGCCGTCATCATCGCCTCGGGGCGGCAGATCGAGCTGGACGACCTGCCCGAGCAGATCAGCCGCGTCGTCCACGAGGAGCGGGCGCGCACGCGCAGCGAGCGCGAGCGGGCCGCGGCCGAGGGCCGCCGCGTGACGCTCGAAATCAGCGTCCCCGCCACCGTCGAAGAGATCGAGCGCCGCGCCATCGAGGCCACGCTCGACTACACGGCCGGCGACAAGACGCGCGCCGCCCGCGCCCTCGGCATCGGCCGCAAGACGCTCTACCGCAAGCTACGACGCTACGACGGCGACGCGGAGGAGTAGAAGGCAAGAGGCAAGAGGCAAGAGGCAAAAGTGAAAGAGGCCGGTCGCGCCCCCCCGTCTTTCATTTTTGCCTCTTGCCTTCTTTTATTGCGCCGGTTCGCGCGCTTTTGTTATATTTCGGCGCGGGCGGTAAGTAGCTGACTCCGACCGTCATCGGGCCGAAGGCCCGGGGCTTCGGACTTGAGGAGAGGCCGTATGTCACAGAGGGTTGAGCGCACGCGGCGGCGGCAGGACGCCGACATGGGGACGCAACTGGCCTGCTTCGTCCTCGGGGCGACGGTCGGCGCGGTCGTCGCGCTGCTGTTCGCGCCGAAGTCGGGGCGCGAGCTGCGCGAGGACCTGGCC
>JALZHT010000353.1 GCA_030860645.1 Acidobacteriota bacterium | reverse complement strand
GCCGACCGCATCGGCCTGCGCTACCCCGTCGAGGTCGGCCTCGTCGGCGACGCGCGGCCCACGGTCGCCGCGCTCTCGCGCCTCGTCGAGAGGAAAGAAGACCGGAGCTTCCTCGAACAAGCGCAGGCCGGGATGCGCGAGTGGTGGGAGCTGATGCGCACGCGCGCGATGAAAGACGACGTGCCGATCAAGCCGCAGCGCGTCGCCTGGGAACTCTCGGAACTGGCGGCCGACGACGCCATCATCTCGACCGATTCCGGCACGATTACCACCTGGATCGCGCGCCACTTCAAAATCCGCGGCCGGCAGAAGTTCAGTTGCTCGGGCACGCTGGCGACGATGGCCTGCGCGCTCCCCTACGCCGTCGCCGCGAAGCTCGCCTACCCCGACCGCCAGTCCGTCGCCTTCGTCGGCGACGGCGGCTTCACGATGCTGATGGGCGAGTTCCTGACGGCGGTCAAGTACAAGCTCCCCGTCGTCGTCGTCATCATCAAGAACAACACGCTCGGCCAGATCAAGTGGGAGCAGATCGTCTTCCTCGGCAACCCCGAGTACGGCGTAGACCTCCACAACCCGGATTTCGCCAAGTTCGCCGAGGCTTGCGGCGGCGTCGGGATAACGGTGGAGCGGCCCGAGGAGATTCGCCCTGCGCTCGAACGTGCGCTCGCGTCAGACCGTCCCGCCGTGGTCGAGGTCGTCGTCGACCCTTACGAGCCGCCGATGCCCCCGAAAGTCACGCCCGAGCAGGCGCTCCACTTCGCCGAGGCGCTGGCGAAGGGGCAGCCCGCCGGCGGGAAGATCGCGCTGACCCTGTTCCGCGACAAACTCAGTGAGCTTTTCTGATGGCGGGCCGAGGACAAGACTTTCTAGTGCGGCTGCGCCCGCGCGACGACACGCGCCACGTCAGCCAGGGCCGCACCGTGCTTGCCACCGACCGGCGCGGCTTCATCTCCGAAGGCGCGGAGCACGGCCTCTTCGCCTACCAGACCCGTCTGCTCTCGCGCTACCGCTACCTTATTAACGGCGAGCCGCCCGGGGCGGCCGCGCTCTCGAACGTTGAGCAGCATTCCTGGCTCGGCTACTACATCACGCTCGCGCCGGGCGTCGACCCCGGCCCGCCCGACGAGGGCAGCGGCCTGATGGAGGCGGCCACGGAGCAGACGCTCGAACTCCGCCTCTCGCGCCACGTAGGTCGCGGCGTCCACGAGGACGTAGACCTGACGAACTACACCCTCTCGCCCACCGCCTTCGAGTTGGCCCTCGAAGTCGAGGCCGACTTCGCGGATCAGGAAGAGATTACCCGCCCGCGGCGGCAGCACGGTCTCATCACGCGCCTGTGGCGGGCGCTCGGCCCCGGCACTTGGCAGCTCTCGTTTGACTACCGCGCCGAGCACTCCTACGACCGGCAGGGGAACCGCGGCACGGCCCGCCTGCGCCGCGGCGTCGCCCTGCGCTTCGAGCGCGCCTCGTCACCGCCCTCGTTCGACCGCGAGCGCGGGTGCGTCGCCTTCCGCGTCGAACTGGGACCGCGCGAGACGTGGCACGCGTGCGTGAACATCATCCCCCTCGTGGAGGGCGAGGCGCTGGAGCCGCAGTACCGCTGCGGCGAGTTCGGCGGCATGCACAACGAGCTCGACCGCCGACGCGAAATCTTCCTCTCCGAAGCCACCGGGTTCTCGACCCCTGGGAGCGGCACGCTCGCGCGCGGCGTCGTCGTCGCGCTGGAGCAGGCCAAGCGCGACCTCGCCGCGCTCCGCCTCCACGACCTCGACCGCGGCCCGCGCGCCTGGACGATGGCCGCCGGCCTGCCCATCTACACCGCGCTCTACGGCCGCGACGTGCTCACGGCCGCGTGGCAGGCTTCGCTCGCCTCGACCGACATGATGAAGGGGACGCTGCCGCTCGTCGCGTCTTTGCAGGGCCGGGAGCGAAACGACTGGCGCGACGAGCAGCCGGGCAAGATGCTGCACGAGGCGCACGCCGGCCCGCTCTCGGTCTTGAACTTCACGCCGCGCCGCCGCTACTACGGCTCGATCACGACCTCGGGCTTCTACCCCGTCGCCGTCTCCGAACTCTGGCACTGGACGGGCGACAAGGAGTTAATTAAACCGCTCGTCCGTCCCGCCCTGCGCGCGCTCTCGTGGCTCGACCGCGACGGCGACCGCGACGGCGACGGCTTCTACGAGTACCTCTCGCTCTCCGAGCAGGGGACGAAGCACCAGGGCTGGAAGGACTCGCCCGACGCCGTCGTGGACGAGGACGGCCGCCAGGTCGAGCCGCCGATTGCGACCTGCGAGGAGCAGGGCTTCGCTTACCTCGCCAAGCTGCACATGTCCGAGGTGCTCTGGTGGCTCGACGAGAAGGACTTGGCGAAGCGGCTCTACCGCGAGGCCGGCGAGCTGAAGAAGCGTTTCAACGAAGCCTTCTGGATGGAGGACGAGGGGTTCTTCGCCATGGGTCTCGACTCGCGGAAGCGGCAGATCAAATCAATCGGCTCGAACGCCGGCCACTGCCTCGCCACGGCCGTCGTCGAAGAGTCTCTGGTCGCGCCGACGGCCGAGCGGCTGATGCGCGAAGACCTCTTCACGGGCTGGGGCGTGCGCACGCTCTCGTCGGAGAACCCGGCCTTCGACCCTTACAGCTACCACCGCGGGTCGGTGTGGCCGGTCGAGAACGGCACGTTCGCGCTCGCCTTCCTGCGCTACGGGCTGCACGCCGAGGTCGAGCGCGTCTGCCGCGCGATGTTCGAGGCCGCCGCGCTCTTCGACTTCTACCGCCTGCCCGAACTCTTCGGCGGCCACCCACGCGACGCAGACCACCCGTTCCCCGCGCTCTACCCGCAGGGCAACTCGCCGCAGGCGTGGTCGGCCTCGGCCGTCTTCTGCTTCTTGCAGTCGCTCGTCGGCCTCTACCCTTACGCGCCGCTCAACCTTCTGCTCCTCGACACGCACCTGCCCGAGTGGCTGCCGGAGATGACTTTGCGGAACCTGCGCGTCGGCGGGGCCGCCGTGGACATCAGGTTCTACCGGAAGGAGGGCGGGCAGAGCGACTACGAGGTGCTCGACAAGCGCGGCACGCTGCACGTCCTGCGCCAGCCGAGCCCGTGGTCTCTGACGGCGAGCTTCGCCGAGCGCCTGAAGGACGCGCTGATGAGCCTCCTGCCGGGCAGGTGAAGGAAGGGTTTTAAGGCTCTGAGACGTAGGAGGGGAGATAGATGGTGAGGCAGTTGAGTAAATCTGAAGTCGTCGTCGTCACCGGCGCGTCGGCCGGGCTGGGGCGGGCCGTCGTCCGCGCGTTCGCGCGCGAGGGGGCGCACCTCGGCCTCATCGCGCGGGGCCGCGACGGGCTCGAAGCCGCCCGGCGCGAGGTCGAGGAGGCGGGCGGGCGAGCGCTCGTCCTGCCTTTGGACGTGGCCGACGCCGCGGCCGTCGAGCGCGCGGCCGAACGCGTCGAGCGCGAGCTGGGGCCGATTGATGTCTGGGTCAATAACGCGATGGTCTCGGTCTTCTCGCCGGTCAGGGAGATGGAGGCGGAAGAGTACAAGCGCGTGACGGAAGTGACCTACCTCGGCTACGTCCACGGGACGCTCGCGGCCCTCAAGCGAATGCTGCCGCGCGACCGCGGCACGATCATTCAGGTCGGCTCGGCCCTGGCCTACCGCGGCATCCCTTTGCAGTCGGCCTACTGCGCCGCCAAGCACGCCATCCAGGGCTTCCACGACTCGCTGATCACGGAACTCATCCACGACCGCTCGAACGTGCGCGTCACGATGGTGCAGATGCCGGCGCTGAACACGCCGCAGTTCTCCTGGGTCAAGTCGCGCCTGCCGCGCGAGCCGCAGCCCGTGCCGCCCATCTACCAGCCGGAGGTCGGCGCCGAGGCGGTGCTGTTCGCCGCGCGCGAGCCGCGGCGCGAGATGTATGTCGGCTACCCGACCGTGCAGGCCATCGTCGGCAACAAGATCGCGCCCGGTCTCGCCGACAAGTACCTGGCGCGCTTCGGCTACGACGCGCAGCAGACGGACGAGCCCGTGAGCCCCGGCCGCCGCGACAACCTCTGGGAGCCGCTGCCCGGCGACCACGGCGCGCACGGGAGCTTCGACGAGCGCGCGAGCGCGTCGAGCCCGCAGCTCTGGGCGAGCATGAACAGGAACTGGCTGATGATGGCCGGTGCGGGCCTCATGGGCCTTGCGGCGGGAATACTCATTGGTGGGGAGAGCGCCGCGAAAGCAGGAGGGGATAAACAGAGGTGAGCGTGGATGCGCTTCAGGGACACAAGGCCGAAGACCATTTCAAGGTGGAGGTCGTTCGAGAGCATTACGACCGGCTTTCCTTCTTTTACCGTGCGCTGTGGG
>JALZHT010000025.1 GCA_030860645.1 Acidobacteriota bacterium | reverse complement strand
CCGCACGCCCGGGGCGAACCTCTGCCCGCGGGCGGCCCGCGCGCCCGCCTCACCGTCACTGCCGCCCCTGCCGCCCGGAGGGGCAAGGAGAGGTCATGGACTTTGAACAGTGGCTCGCCGAAGTCAGAAGCCTGCTCGTCGAACTCGGCTTCTGCCGCACCCCCGAGGAGGCCGCCGAATACAGCACGGTCGAGGAATGGCGGCTGTATTTCGAGGGCGGCTACCCGCCCCGTCAGGCCGTCAACGAGGAGTTCAGCTACGCCTGACGTGCCCCGCGCCCCGCCCGCCGAGGGGCCCGGAAAACGCAGTCCCCGACAACCCCGTGACTGACCGCGGGCGCCCCCGCTTATTCGTGGACGCCGGCCGCCGCGCCCGGTAGACGTGCGCCCGGGTGCGGGGCGGCGCTCGGTCCGGCGACGCCGCCCCGCGCAGGATCCGACTCACATGCTTGACACCAGGTACTACGGCCACCTCGCCCGACTCTTCAGCGCCTCCGTGGTGGACGAAATCGCCTCCCGCGGGCGGTCGACGCATGTCGACTACGTGCTCGCACGCTCAGGTTACGCCGGGCTGCTGCCCAAGGGGGTCACGCTCGGCCGGCTGTTCGACGGCCTTTACGACTTCCTCCGGCGCAACTACCGGTGCGAGTACGTCTACAAGAACGCGCTCGCCAACAAGATACTCCTGGGCAGGCACTCCCTGAACACCTCGGCGCTGTTGACGGAGTTCAGGGTCGGGCGCTCGAAGGCGGACGTGGTCATCGTCAACGGCACGTCCTCAGCCTACGAGATCAAGTCCGAGCTGGACTCGCTCGGCAGGCTGAACCGCCAGCTCGACTCGTACCGGAGGGTCTTCGACAAGGTCTTCGTCGTGACCCACCGGTCGCAGCTCGGCAAGGTGGAGCGGGGCGTGGGCCGCGACGCCGGCATCCTCCTTCTGACTGACCGGTACACCCTCAAGACGGTCCGCGAGGCGCGGCCGAACGCCGGCGACGTGAGCCCGCTCAGCATCTTCAACTGCCTGCGCAGGGACGAATACTGTCAGATAGTAGGGCGCGAATTCGGGTACGTCCCCGGCGTACATAATTCGCGGAGTTACGCCGAGTGTAAAAGACTGTTCGCATCGCTAGAGCCGGCCGTCGCCCACAGGCGGATGGTGGGGGCGCTCAGGCGGCGATGCGGCGGCGGCGAGGCGGCGCGATTGGTCACCCTGGTGCCGCATTCGCTGAGACTGCTGTGCGCGGCGGGCCGCCTCGCGCCGGCGCGGCACGCCTCGTTTTTGTCGGCGCTCGGAGCCGTGTATGAGCTAAAATGATTCGCGTTTTACCAGCCCGGCGGGCGCGGAGGGCGCGTGTACTATCCTTATATTCGCGGGACGCAGAACGAGCTTCTGGCCCTCCAGGGGTGCGCCGGTGAGATCGCGGCCGGCGGGAAAGTGGTGCCGGTCATCGAACCCCTCGAAAGTCCCGTCGGCCGGCTGGCGAGGACGGTCGAGCAGCTCAGCGCGGCCTCGGTCCCTTTCATCCTGATCGTAAATCCGCAGGCGGGCGAACTGCGCGCGGCCCCCCGGCCTTTAGAAAATTTGATAGACGGCGGGCGGTCGCTGTTCCCCCGGGGGTATGCCCTGGGGTACATCATCTCGCAGGCGACGACGGTTAGGGACGTACAAGCCTTCCTGAACAAACACGCCGACGAGCGCGTGGCGTTCGTCCACCTCCACGACTTCGACGACGTCCCGAGACTTAACGCCCTCGTCGACGGCCACGGGGGCCTCAGCCACCACATCTTCGTGGAGTGGTTCACCGGGTCGCTCTACCAGGGCATGTTCGCCGAATACCCTCGGATTCTGATCAGGGACGGCGTGAAGAAAAGGCGCAACGCCGACTACCCGCCAGACGAGTTCTTCTCCGAACTACACAGGACGTACGCCGATCTGGGGTGGGACGGCTTCGGGGATTTCACGACCGTGGGGGACAATTTCGACGCGGGGTACAGGCCCCCCGCCGTCGCCATCCACCTCACTTACAGGTCCGACGGCGCCGACATTCGGGTGAAGCATTTTCTATCCAGGAAAACGGAGGTCCCGGAGCCCCTCGGGGTGCAGGTGCAGGAGGCGCTGAGTAAGCTAGTGAAATACTTAAAGACACACCCCATGCCCTTCTCTGCGGCGTGCCGCCGGTTCCTTGAGTTGAGTCGCGAGGCGCCGCCCCCGGGCCTCGGCGTCATAAAACGGGTTTCCATCATGCACCACCTGGAATTGATGAACAACATTTTGTAGCCGGGTGACCGGTCGTCTCACGCCCGCGTTCCGGAACCTTGGGGGATAACTATCTCCTCACTCTCCGCGAGCCGCCGCTCCAGAAGCGCGACGCGGTCGCGCAGCATCCGGTTGTCCTCGTCCAGCATCTCGATCATCTCAATGGCCCCGGCCAGCTCCCCCAGGTTCGTCTCCCTCCGCCCCTCTTTCAACTCCCGGTTCTCGCGCCGGAGTTCTTCGTTCTCGCGGCGCAGCTCCGCCAACTCGCCGTCCGGGGCGCGGCGCCCGCCCTCCAGCCCCGAGCGCATCTCCTTGAACTCTTTCCCCGCGACTTTATAAAGCGTCACCACGGAGACGGACGCCCTGTCCGCCACGACCTTGGCGGTGAACTCCGTCTGCCGGCTGGCGCCCGCTCGCACCTCCCGCATGACCGACAGGAGGTGCGCGTGGCGGTCCGCCCTGCCCATCCGCTCGGTCACGCTGCGCCCCCTTCGATCTGGCGGTATCTCTCCCTGAGTCGCTCCACCATCTCGCGGGGAGCGAGGCGGACGGCCTCGTCGCGCAGCGCCTCCGTGCGGCTCGCCATCGCCTCGCGCTTTTCGGCCTGCACCGCCCGCCCGGCTGCGGCCGATTCCTCCTGCGCGCGCCTCTGCGCGCGCGCCTTCTCGTCGAGTTCTTGAAGCACCTCCTCGTTACCGGGGTCGGTGACGAACCACGCGCAGCCTCCCTCCTGCGCCTCCGTGCAGTTCATGTACTCCTCGCACCCCGCGGGCCCCTGCGGCAGCACGCACCACCCGCACCTTACCCGACTCGCCTGCACGAACTGAGGGTTATTCACGATGCAGGCAGGCAGGCACGATGCTAATGACTCCCGCGTGCCGCCCGGTCGTGGTCGGGAGCCGGGCGGGGGTTCGACGCCGGTAACCGCGTAGAGCCATTGGACGCCTTTGCCCAGCAGGCCGCCGGCGGTCATCCTCTCCAGGAGCACCCTGTTCTGCTCTGCGAGGTGATGCTGGTAGGTCGCCTGCATGTTGATGTCAGTGTGGTTGAGGTCCCACTGCCGCGTCTTGAGTGGGATGCGTGGGTCGCCCGCCAGCGCGTTCTGCCGGCCGTGTCGCGCCTGCTTCGTGCGCAGCCTGTAAACGGGGCCATCCGCCGAGCCGTCGGCGGTGATGTTCCACAGCCCCATCACGCCCGGGTGCTGGTTCTCGCGGTTGACTCGGCTGGTGTTGACGTTCAGCCAGTGGTTGAACACGCCGTAGCTGAGGCCGGAGGCCGTCTTAGCAGGCACGACCCGCTTCCGCCTGGAAGGGGTGCGAGAAAAGTTACGCGCCGACGGGGGGGCCATGGATGTTGAAGAGGGACTATGCTTGGTCCAGTTCCATGCGGAAACTAGGATCAGTAAGTCCCTCTCCTCCGGAGGGGCGAACTCTCTGACCTCGTCGCCGTACCGGATGAGTTCCCCCACGCTGTAATAAACCACGTCCTCCCACTCGGGGCTCACGTAGGCGTACTCGCCGGGGCCGTCCTTGTTCGGGCGGAACCTGAACCAGAGCGCGCCCTCGGGCGACCCGCCGCGGTACGGGTAGCGGTGGAGCGGGCCGTCCCCCCCCTCGCCCCGTGGGGCCGACAGGATTTCTCCGATCCGCCTCCCGAGGCACAGCACGAGCATCAGAACGCAGAGACGCAGGTGGTGGAAGCGGTTCAGCTCGGACTTCCCCGCGCGGTGGAGCGCCAGCTTGTTGACCAGTTGCCGGGTGACGGGCGGCGGGATCAGCATGCTCTCGTCGGCGGCGAACTCGTTAGGCGTGCGCCTCGCGTGGGGCGCGATGGGCGGGACCGTCTGCGGGGCCCCGAATCGCCTGCGGAGGTGCTCCCAGAAAGTGCGGGTCTGCGTCTGAATGCTCACGGAGGAGTACGGGCGGGGGCCGGCCTGATCATATGGCCTGAGATGGGCCTCCCAGAGCGGGGCGAAAACCTCCGCGGACGCGATGTCGTCGAGCGACTTGAATCCGTGTCTGACGGCATAATCATCGGCCCTGCGGAGGCTGTAAGGCAGGTCGGCGGAGCTGCCCCTGAGCCGGCCGCCGGACGCGAGCAAGCGCGCGTAACAGTGCCACTTCACGTAAGGCTTGAGGAAAGAGCGGAGACCTTTGAAATGAAAGCGATGCTCACCGGGATGGCTCGGCCGGCCGCGCTCGCCGTACTGCCACGCCTCCCACACGTCGTCGGAGAGGCGGAAGCACCCTTTGGGGTCCGACTCGTCGCCCTCGACGAACCTTTTGATCTCGCGCCAGTGGCTCGCCGGGTACTGGTGCTCACCCACCCTGAAGTAGGCCACGCGTCCTTCGGACTCGGTCATGCGACGCCCCTCTCCTTAATTGAATGCATGTTCGCCAGGAACTGCCTGTAAAGGGCCCTCTTCTGCGCCAAGACGTGGCGCATGGCGGGGTCGCCCTCCAGCCGCCGCAACTCACCTTCGAGCCTCAGGCGCTCCTCCTCCCAGGTGCCCAGGAACTCCGGGCCGGTGACGAGGTACTCGCACAGCGTGCACGGCAGCGGGTTCCCGCCGGCGGCCTTCACGCAGCGGTCTTCCCGGCACAGCCCCACGTCTTGGTGGCGCTCCGCGGCTGCCCCGAGGAGAGAGGCCCGCTCGCCCTCGCTCAGGCCGTCGAGGAGGACGGGCGACCGCCACAGCGTGAGCGACTTCCTGCCGTACTCGTCGAGGGCTTCGCGGACTAGCGCGGGGTGCTCGTAGCGGTCGAACTTCGTGTAAATCTCGGTGGTCACGATCCGGGCGTGCCCGAGCTGTAGGCGGATGACCCAGAGGCTCCTGCCCTCATACAACTCCCGCGTCGCGTAGGTCCGCCGCAGCGTCATGTTATTGAGGGCGAGCGGGGTGCCGTCCCTCTCGACACGGTGCCGCCGCGCGAAGTCGCGGTAGCGTTTGACTACTTGGTTAGCGTTCCGGTAGGGGCCCCAGTCCACTTTGCCGCCGTTCAGGAACATGGCGTCTGTTTCCAGCAGGGCGCGCAGGTTACGGGTGCGTTCGACGTACAGCCGGATGTGGCGGGCGATGACGGTCGGGAGCACGCACACCGACTCCTTCATCGTCTTGGTGTGTCGCCACACGAGGGCGAAGAGCCCTGGCCTGACCTCGATCAGGTCGCCCTCCCGGAGTCTTATGACGCTCTGGGTGCGCAGGCCCGTGAAGGCGCTCACCAAGAGCATGAGCGCGACGCCCCAGCGGACAACGGGTATCGCGCTGTCATTCGCGAAAGAGAGTGGGCATAGGTTGAAGAGGTCCGGGTCCGTTTCGGTGAACCCGATGCCGGCTTTGATGTCGCTCAGGCACCCGGCAACCAGCCCGTCGAGTTCCTGTTCGGAGAGGAACTCCTCGCCCGGCTTGACGGCCTCGACTCTCACCACGTTACGAAGCCAGTCGAGGATTAAGAGCATTTCTTTGCCGTCGATAGCCGGGTCGTCCTTCGACGCCCCGAGCAGGGCCGCGAAGAGTCGGCTGAGCACCCGGCGCACGTTTCCTCGTTGCGCCCTGCCGCCGTCGTAGCGGAGCCACGCCTCCTGTACCGCCCGCAACTTCGCCGACCGCACGTCCGGGACCGCCTCCCCGAGAAACGCCCCGGCGCGAATGAAAGAGCAGTACTCCCTTTCGACAGTACTCGCCGCTAGTTTCCTGTTCACCAGGTCATTGCGCAGTAGCGCCCAGGCGACCTCCGCCAAGTCAGGGCGGAGGCGGTCTCGGCGCAGCACCCGATAGCCCGCGGCGCGCAGGTCCCACACATCGCCGTCCAGGTTCACGGCGCCGCCCGGGAATAAGCGGATGTTCTCACCCTCGGGCGGCGGCGGTCCCTGAGCGTTTAGCCTTTTGGAGAGTTCGAGCCTGGCAGCGCGCAGATAGTCTCTCGCCCATTTGTAGCTCACCGTCACCCCCGACCTCTCCCAGGCGCGCTCCAGGGTCAGTTCGTCGAGCGACGTCGCAGTGTTTTTAATCTCGTCAATCGCCGCGGCCAGCCTCTCGCCCTCGGTCGGGAGCTTTGCCTTGAGTTCGCGCCACTCTTGGCCGAGGACGACCAGGAACCTCCGCTTCCCGAGGCCGACGTGGCCGCGTATGGTGTCGACCGTGAACTGGCGCTGAACCTTACACTCCTTGAGGAGTTTGTTCATGACGGGCCGCAGGCGCTCGCGTATCCAGTCGTCCTGCATCTTCCGCCACTCGCCCGGCAAAAAAACCCAGCGCAAGAGGATGGTTACATTCGCTTGGACGCGGGCCGCGAACTTCTCTTCAAGTAGCTGGTCGAATGTTTCGGCCTCCTTGAAGAACTGCACGGCCTCGCGCCTGATCCGGGCTATCCTTTCTTCGCTGGTGCGCTGTGCCATTAAATCACCCCGGAAAGCCCGGCCATGGCGAACATCTCTTCGAGTTTCGAGTCGGCGCCCGCGAGCAGCTCCTCGGCGAAATTTTCGGCGCGCGCCGCGTACGGCTCGCTCGACTCGATTGACGAGTGGCGCATGTTGGCCGTCACCGCCAGCGGGCCGCCGTGCTTCTGGAGGTCGTAGGCGAACGAGTGTCGGAGCACGTGCGGCGAGGCGATTTCGTCCCACGGGGGGTCGAGCGCCGGGCGGAGTACGCCTATGACGGCGCGGACGGTCTGCGGGCTGATGGGCTCGCCGTAGTTGCGCACGCTGTGGCTGCGGAAGACCGCCCGCCCCTTTTCCGCCCCGCCACGCGGCGCGGGGCGGTAGCGGTTCGCGTAGTGCAGGACGAAATCGCGGACGTGCGGCAGCAGCACCACCGGCAGGCGCTCCCCGTGCTCGCCGCCGCGCCCCTTGGTGACGAGGCGGATGACTGAGTTGGCCAGGTCGAGGTCCGAGAGCGTCAGGTGAACCACCTCGGAGCGGCGGCCGCCCTCGTAACGCAGGACCAGGAGGATCGCGACGTTGCGGTAGAAGAGGGCCCCCCGCTGGGCCTCGGGGTCGGGGGCGAAGGCCACATCCCCGTCTGTGACCACGCCGCCCCAGCGGTCGTGGGCCGCCTGTAGCATCTTCGCGAACTGGTCGTCGGGGAGCCCCAGCACCTTGGGCTTGATCCACTTGATGGTGTGCACACGCCCGAGAGGCTTAAATCTGGAGGAGAGCAGGAACAGTTCGGCGGTCCGGCTGTCGAGCGTGTCCGGCGTCCAGACGTACCGCCGCCAGTCGAATCTCACCCGGTAGAGTGTTTCGATGTCGCCGGCGAGTGAGTAGAGGAGCGAAAGCATTAGGTCCGCCGTTCGCTTGCCGCGCTCCCGCTTACCTCCCAGCCGCACCCACTCCCCGCTTGAGTTGCGGAAAGGTAGCCCTTGCAGGGCGTCCTTGAAGCAGTTAAACTCCGCGTCCGTGACGTCGATGATCGACCTGCCGAGGTGGGCGCCGAACTCGACGTAGAGCCGCACGGCGCGCAGGTAGGCTTCGAGGGACTGCATGGTCGCGCCCCTGTCCCGCTGCCGGCGTACTAGGGCGGCGTTCACGGGCGTGACCGGCACGCCCCCGGCCATCAGCTTAGACGCGCCGCCGAGTTTGAGGACCCGCACCGGGAGCTTGAGGGTGAAGCTGACGGAGATGCTTGGTGTTAGTGGCACACGAATCTCCTCTGCCGGGGCGCACGCCCGCGGGACGCGGCACCCTTTACGGGCCCGCGCCGGCGCGGCATCACCCCGCGACAATTCTTCTTTATGGGCGCGAACGGTCGGTGTCAAGGGGGTCTTCCGACTTTGTTTCGACGCGGGGCGGGAAGGCGCGCTGACGCCCCTCGGGGTTCGGGGCCCCGGACTCTTGACGTTCGACCCGACTCGGGTGCCGGTTATGTGCAGGCGTGAGTGCTGAAGGCTTGTGGTGCGTGACCGGCCCGGCCCCGTCCCGTAAGGGCGGGGGCGAGCTTTACGGCGGAGCGGCGTGTTCGGCGCATCTGCGTTTCCCTCAAAATTATAAGGATTGACAACGGCAGGGAGAAAGCGCAGAATCATTAGCAGATCTAGCCTTCGACAAGCAGATCTAATGACTCGTGGCGGCCCGGGTTCTGACACAACCCGGGCCGTTGCGCTTTCTACCCCACGCCCAGAGGAATCAGACGTTGATTACCACGGCGGTCACGCCGGGATCTCCCTCGTAGTTATTGCTACTACCGGCTTCGCATTTAAGGACCCCCAGCGGATACTTAAACACCGTTTTATCGCCGTGATGGGAGCCAATGTATATTGTCGGCGGTTTTTAGTCAAGAAGTATTTCCAGTAAGTGTTAGACTTCATTGAGTTTCCGGCCCGTCCAATATTATAGCTATCCGCCCCGGGTGTTCTGAGCCGGTAGGCCGTGGACGCCGAGTGTTCGCGTTCGGAAGCTTGCGCACCGGGACTTCGGTGCGCGCGTAGCCTCCGACCTCGCCAGCCATCTTGACGCCGACCGTTCGCCTTCGTATAACGGCGGGGGCATAGCGGCGCGCCCCGAGTGACCGTGTGGCGCTCCCGCCACGGCTTCCGCCTGTGATGGCCGCGTAAACCGAAACGTGCGACGGGTGACGCCGAGCGTTCGCGTTCGGAAGGCTGTGCGTCTGACTCAGGGCGTTAGGAGTCCACGAGGCCGGCGCGGGATGTTGCCGAACATAGCCCCTGGAGTAGGCCGGCGTGTCGCCCGCCGCGTTCCGCCGGGGCGTACTTCGGGCGGGCTTCAAGGTGTCTGCGCCACCGACCCGACGAGGTCCCATTCGATGCCGAGCAGCGAACGGGCTCGGAGGGCCTCGATGAGATCGGGGTTGAATCTAAGCCTGCTCTGCGCCCGCCCGTGGCGGCGGTCGTCTGCCCCCGACTCTTCCTCGTGGTCGTAGCTTATGACGAGGCGGTGCATGCGCGTCAGACTTAGCGGCCGTGCGCCCGCCCCTGTCTCCAGAACGTCCTCGGCCGCGACGGATAAATTGAAGTACCTCTCCACGGCCCGTTCGACGGCCGCTCGCGACGTCCCGGACTCCACTCGGCCGAGCGTCCGCATCAGCGCCCGGGGCGTGTACGAAACACCAGCCGTGCTCACGCGCCCGCTCAGCCACAACGACTTCAACAGGGCCAGCAGCACGAGCGGGTCCTGCCCGCGGGGAAGTCCCGAGGGGTCATCCGTGGCGAGGATCACTTGCCGCTCCCGCCCCGCCCCCGCCCGCGGGGTGACGACGAAGGTGCGTCGCCGCCTCACCTCGTCTTCGCCGTAGCCGGCCAACAACAGCGCGCAGAGGTGCTCGCCGAACTCCGTCCTCGCGAACGTCAGCAGTTGCCCGGCGGCCTCTGACTCTTCCACCGACTTCACCTCCGGCGGGGGAGCGAGAGCCGTGCCGGCTGCGCCTGGTTGTCGTCGCGGTAGTAGATCTGCCCCGTCGTCGCGCCCGCGGCCAGCGGGGCGAAGTCCGCGGTGACGGCGACGACACGCCCTCCGGAGATCGAGGCGCGCCCTTCGCGCTCGTCGTAGCTGACGTCCGGCGGCAGCGCCCCGGCTTCGAGCATGGGGTAGTAGCGCCCTGCGCCGTCGACGAGCACCAGCGGGAAGCGGTCGAACGGCTGGAAGTAACAGTACCCGCCGTCCTCGCGGCGGCACGCGACCTCGACGGTCAGGCGCGTCCTGTCCGGACGCGAGTCGACAGCCGCCACCCTCCACTGCGGCACGTCGCGCGGCTGAATTCCGCGCCTCATGCCCACCCACTCCGGCCGGGAGACGGTGAGCGTCACCCCTCGGAGCGCTGCGAGCTGCTGGCGGGCGGTCTCGGCGCGCTCGCCGTCCGGTGACTCACGGAGGTAAGCCTCCAGTTGCTGGATGGCCGCCTCGACGCTGCGCTGGGCGGCCCAGTACTTGTCCTCCTTCTGACTGGTCTCACCCGCGGGGGCAACTTTGGGCGCGGCCGCAGTTGGCCTCGGGGTCGTTTGGCGTCTGCCGCGACTCTGCCCCGAAGCCGTATCCACACACCCGACGAGTAGAAGCAGTGTGGTGATCGTGATGATCCGGCTGTAGCTCATACCGTCTCCTGAATTCCAAAAGTCAGACCCACCTACCTGCGCCGCTGAGGCCGGCGGACCGGTTAGGGACGCAGCCGCAAGTACGTGATTAGGATGAAGAGCCATCCGGCGAGGACGAGGAAAGCCAGCGCCGGCGCGACGCAGCCCCACTTGACCCCGCCGCCGCTCTCGTACATCACGACGCCGCAGAATGGGCACAGGTGCTGCGTCCTCATGTACGACAGCCGGCCGCCGCCGTAGTGCCACAGCCGCGGCACCACGCGCCTCGCGCAGCGCGGGCAGGCGACCAGCTCGTCACTCGCCATAAGCGCCCCTCGGCGTGCCCTGTCGTCGCAAAGCCCGGAGCGCCGTGCGCGAGTGAGGGGCGACCGCCTACTTGGTTTTTCTGAAGGAGACTCTGCCGCTTCTACCGGCCCCGAAGGCGGGTTGGTAAGCACCCCAGTGGGTCAGCAGTCTCGGCCTACCCCTGGTTTTGTCCCTCTCTAGGGAGAGGAGTAGTTGCCCCTCTCGGTACGGCTCGGAGGCGTTATCCTCGCGGTAGCTCCTGAAGTAGAAATTGATCCTGTCGCCCTCGACCTTCGCCTCACACCTCAAGCTGACGGACGTCTGGAAGCCCGCCGCGTCCAAGTCCGCTATCAAGTTGCCGCCCCGCCGGTACACGACGAGGGTGTGCTCAACCGCCATGCCGGTTCCCGCCGCCGTCCGGCCCCCGCCCTCTTGAAACTTGTATGTGCCTTCCCACGAGTTGCGTCGCTGGGCCGTCTGACGGGGCCTTACCGCGGGTGCCGCGCCGCCCGCCCTCGCTCCGGCCCCTGCGTCTGCGGAGGCGGACGGAGTGAGCGCCACGAGTGCGGCGAGGAGGTTCGTGACTAAACGTCTCATGGCCTGCCTTTAACCGCCGGTGAGACCGCCGTCCTCTCGGGTAATGACGGCCCGCCGCCACCTCTGGTATCTTCTACCGCCTGGACGTATTGACACTCGCCTGCGCGCGCCGATGAGCGAAGCGGCTCGACATCGGAGAGGGTGATGCGCGCCGCCGGGGGGCTCAGCCACAGCGGACTCCCGGCGGGCGGTCGCCCCGGTGCCAGGCTAGAAGCAGCCGCTACTAGCAGCCCTATCCTAGTAGCATCCGCTTCTACTTGTAAACCCGGGTGCGGCGTGGCGCGACCGTCAGGAGGTCATTCCTGATGGTCAGGGGGAAGCGCCGCAAGCCGGCGCTGGCACAGAAACTCCGTCACATCCGCACTGCGATGGGGCTCTCTCAGAACGAGATGATCGGCCGGATGGGCCTGACGGGTCAGCTCTTGCGCGAGGAGGTGTCGGACTTCGAGAGGAACAAACGCATCCCGCCGCTCGAAGTGATCCTCCAGTACGCGCGCGCCGCTAACGTGACGGTCGAGGCTTTGATCGACGACGAGTTGGCCCTCCCGGAGAGGCTCCCGAGTCCGGTCAGACATGAAGGCGTGCGACGCGGGGTCGCCAGAAGAGGCACGAAGGGGAGCAAGGAGTGACCGTTATGCCCTCAACTCTCGTTAGGAGTTTTGCAGATTGAACTCTGGGCGGGGCGGGCTCACCCCGCATACACCGTACAGAACCGTCCTACGCGGACGCTAGCACGCGTAGCGCCTCACACTGGGGCCTGATGTAGTCGTCCGCCGCGGCCAGGACGTAGCCCATCCGCTCCGGCAGCTTCCGCTGTGAGATGCCCGGCTGGACCGCGACGATCTCGAACCTGACCGGCATGGACCTCGACTTACCGATGAGCGCCCTCAGCTCGGACTTGCTGCCTTTCAAGAAGGTGGAATCGGTCCTTCTGGAATTTCTGTCGGAGATCCGAGCGAAGAGTTTATCGACGCTGACCCAGATCAGGGACTTGACGGTCTGGCCGCACACCTCGTAAACGTCGTCCACCCGCTCGCCGGGCTTCGGGCCACCCGACTTTTTACAGTGGTAGAATCTCACGACAGTTTCATCATCACCCTGCTCGAATGAGACGAAATCGGCGATCTCTCCACTGCCGTGGTCGTAAAAGACGACCCGCGCTTTGGATTTAGGCAGATCCCGCCTCAGGTAGTCGTGGATGGACAGCTTGCCCGGGGCGGGGTTGTCGTACTCGCTCGTAATGTCCACCCCGGCCGCGTCCCAGTCTATTACTTCGATCTGTTCGGCGTTAAAGGGCACTAGGTCGTCACTGCGCGGCCTGAAGAGTTCAACCCCGTGCAGCTTTGACAAGTCTGCGAAGTAGAAGTTCGGGGGGTAGGTGTGCAGAAAATCGAGTAGGAGTTCCGGGTAGCGCCCGCGCTGGACCGTCACATCCTCGACCGCCTCCGGGTCCACGGGCACGAAGGAGTAGCCGGAAGTCAGCGAGTAATCCACTGCCCACTCGACCTCGTCGTTGCTTATGCAGAAGCGTATCTTGTCGCCGTCGGAATTCTCCCTGTCTATATTCAGGTCGAAGTCCAGGAGCTGGCCCTCGCGGGGGGAGCCGTCCGCCCCCTGGTAGTGGATCGTCCGCGGGTGGTCAAAGGCGTCGCGGTCCCATTCGGCGGCGATCACCCCCTCGGGTATCTCGTCCACTGTCTCGCCGACGGAGAGGATGTCTAGGCCCGAATGCGTCTCCACCTGCTTGTCGCTGGTGATGCGTCTGGCCAGTTCGCGGCACCATTCGATGAAGGCGGGGATGGAGGTGTGGGTGTTACTCCACACCTTGGACGAGCTGCTGTACCCGATGGTGACTTCCGCCTCCCCCTGCCGGGCGCGGCCGAAGGTGTGCCCTTGGTGGTAGTTGCGGCCGTCGCTCGGCCTGACGGCCTTATGAGCGCTCGACCCCGTGATGATGCGGTAAGACTCCGTGTTGTTCTTCGACTGGCGGCTGCGCATGCCGATGCTGAAGAACTCGAAGTCCTTGAGTTCGAGCAGCACCTTGTTGACCTTGTTCAGCGGCAGGCACTGCGGCTTCGTGTTGCTGAACTGTTGGGCCAGTTGCTCGAACAGAGCATTGTTCTTGCAAGAGCTGTTGATGAACAGCAAGTTGGTGTCGCGGTCGAAGTAGACGTTGAACAGGTGGTAGTCGGTACGCGCGAAGACGTCGAGGTGCGTCCAGCGCGGGAGCGTCTTCTCCTCCGTGATGAAGGTCACAAATGCCTGCTCCGGGTTGGGTCTACGGTAGACAATCGAGTAGGCGGCCGGCAGTTCGATGGGGCGCTGCGTGTCCGCGTCCGGGTCGACCTCGTAGATCCGGACATGGTTGTATGGATGGAGGGCGTGGAGCGACACGTCGACCGTCTCCGGCTTGACGTGCGTCGGCGGGGCGAAGCTGTCGATGCTCTCGCGCGTCCTCACCTCGGCTTCGATGCGGCCACGCGAGAGGGTGGTGATAATCTCCTGCCACACCGCCCCCTCCAGGTACAGCTTGTTCAGCTCCCCCCTAACCTCCGACTCCGCCGCGACGAACTTCGCCGAGCCGACGTTGTCGGCGTTGGTGCGGGCGAAGCGCCCGATGAACTGTAAGGTTACGCCCAGTGATTTGTGCGGCGTGTGCACGGCGGCAATCTTGAGCTGGGGGAAGTCGAACCCTTCTCCGAGCATGTCGACGCAGATCACCCCGTCCAACTCCTTGTTTTGCAGCTTCCGCACCGCGGCCTTGACGGTGCCGTAGGAGAGCCCGCTGTGGATGAGTTGTAGGTTGAGCTTTGTGTGGTCCGCGTAGAGCTTCTTGAGTTCATCGGCGCGCGTCTTAGTTCCCGTGCGCACCATCAGGAAGTGGTCGAGTCCGGCCGCCCGGTCCTGGCGGAACACTTCTTCGGCGCGCCGGGCGATGGCCACGTCGCTGTTGCCGCCTTTCGAGTCGACCGCGATGTACTCGACGCGCCCGAAAATCCCGTCCTCGAACGCGCGGTTTATCGGGTAGTCGTAAACGACTCTGCCGACGATCTCGCCCTTGTCCCGTCGGAAGGGGGTCGCCGTGAACAGAACCCTTTTCGCCTTCGGGAAGCTGAGTAGGAGCGAATTCCACGTCGCCGCCGAGCTATGGTGGGCTTCGTCGACAAGGATGAGGTCGAATAGGTCTTCCGGCGGCTGCGAGATGCCTTCAAGGGCGGGGCTGATGCTGTTAGGTGTGCCGACCACCACGTCGAACGCTTCCAGCTCCCGCCACATAGCCTCGCTCGCGATCCTCGATTCGACCTCCCGGATTCTGGGGACGGGGACGCCGACGGGCAGGGCCTTGTTCACCTTGAGCACCTTGAGCGACTTGTACTCCTCGGCTATCTGGTTCCGCACTAGTCTGCTCGGCGTGACGACTAGGACGCGCTTGGCACGCTCAACGAACGCCGCAAGCATCGACACCGCGGTCTTGCCGGAGCCGGTCGGCAACACCACAATCGCCGGCTCGGGGCGCAAAGTGAAATGCGACGCCACGGCGTGAATCGCGCCCCGCTGGGCGCGGCGCAGCCCCTCCCCCTTTCCCACGGCGATGGGGTAGCTTACGGAGTCATAATGCTTCTTGAAGTAAGACATACGGCCTCACACAGGCAGAATTATCCGCCCGCCAGTGATACTTACACTGGTCAATTTTTACGTCGGCATCTATCGGCTCGCACTCGCGGCCTTGTGCCGGCGCGCTAGGTTTTTCAGAACTTCAGGTGTCTGACCGCCGCCTCAGCTATTATTCGCGAGCAGCCCCTGACGTTGTGATCGAGCAGGGCGTCGAGGGGGCGGCCCTTCGGAATGCCGGCGGGCGGCCACTCCACTTTCCCATCCGGGCGCCGCGCGAATTTCTTGCGCTTCATGGTTTTAATGAAGGCAGTCGTGTCTATGAACACCACCTCGCTGAAGGCGCCGTAGAGTTCGTCGAGGTGGACGTAGCCGCCTCGGACGACTACTTGGAGTGGTCGTGGCACTGCCGCGGCTAGGGCGGCCAGCTTCATCGTGTGCCACTCGCCCCGCTCCAGTCGCGCCGCCCCGGTCGCGTACTCGAAGGCGACGGAGCGAACCTCCTCGCGCCCGGCAACGAACTCGGTCCAGCGCTCCCAGTCGTGGTTGGTGCAGGCGTTGAGGTGGAGCGAGGTCGGGATGCCCGCCGAGACGAGTTCGCTCCAGCAGATGGCGATCCGCTTCATGTTGTGGAGGTTGTCCCACCTCGGCGTGTCTAGCGTCGTGCTGTAGTTCGGGACTGTAACCAGGTCGGGGCGGAGCGCCGCCAGTTGCTCCGGGATGCGTGTCTCGCGCCGGAATGACCAGTAGTCTTCGATGGGCTGATCCTGGGCGACTCCGGTGATGATCAGGCGCGCGTCTTCGTCGAAGCCGAAGTGTTCGGCCACCGCGGCGCGGGAGTCGTACCTGAGCATCCCAGTCCTCAGGTCTAACAGGTGCTCCAGCGGCACCACGACCGCGTCAGACACGAGGCGTCCTGTCCGCCTTGAGGAGTGGTAGAGGAGCGGCACCGCGGGCGGCAGCGCAGGATAGTCCAGCAGCGGCACCCGGGGGACGTTGTCAAACTCGAAGCCTAAGACCTCTTGGAACCTTTCGATGAAAGTCCCCAGGTTGTTCCGGCAGACGTACTGGCAGTCGGAAGGGTCGGAGCACTCGCAGAAGACGAGGCAGTTGAAGTGGCTGCCCGAAGTGTGGAGCCCCCCGCACACTACCCTCTCGGGGCAGCCCACGCAGCCGAGGCTCATCGGCCTGCCGGCGTCGTGGTACAGGGACCCTGCGATGTCTTTGCGCGCGCTCATACGTCATGCCGCCTGCGTCTTCGACTTAGTGTCTAGGCAGACCGCGACCTCGACCCGCCCGCTGTGCTCGCGCACTTTGAGGAAGACGCCGAGCGTCTTGCCGCCGAGGGCCGCCACCGCCTTCAACACCGACCTCGGGGGCTCCGTGCACACGCCTATCGTCTCGCCCTTGTCGTAGACGAAGATGCGGCCCTCCTCGACGTTCAACTCGTAGCGGCCTCCGTCGCAGAATTTGGGAAGGTCGAACGGCGTCACCGTAATTCCCCTGATGCTCTCGGGCATCTTGTTGAACAGCTCGGCGATGCTCAGCTTCTTACGCTCCCGATCCCAGCCCTTGCGGTAGGTTTTACCAGCCTTCGAGATGAAGTCTGCGCCCATCAGTTAAACTCCAGAATCGGGCGGTACAGCTTGCCCCGGCCTCGCTTCACTTCCATCAACAGGCCCTTCTCGGCGAGGGAAGAAAGTCGGTTATTCCAGCCCGTGGTGCCGATCTTCTCGGTATCCCCGTGCTTGTCCTTGAGGGACGCCGCGTCGGCCTCCCCCTCCATGATGACCGCCTCTAGCGTGAGGCGCTGCTTATCGTCGAGCGACCCGATGACCCGGACGGACGAAACCCGCCCGTCCTCAAGGTCACAGACGATGAACGCGTCGCCGCGCGGCTCAAGCACGACTTTCAGGTCGTCGATTATTTCGTCGGTCAGGTTGGCGAGGACTGGGTAAAGGTTGAGGCCCATCCTGACGCAGTGATCGCGGAAGGCCAGGATGCCGGAGCGGAGGAAGCTGCTCGTCGCGATTTGAACGCCCTTGAAGTTCAGGAAGAGGGGCGTGTGCTCTTCCTGCGGCCTGACGGCCGCGATTAACTTACCGAACATCGCCTGACCCCGGGGCAAGCCGCCCAATACGGGCATCTTGCCGCCGAGGTCGTAAATTGAAATCTCTTGTCTCATTATGCTCACCTCCGTCAGTGAGTATAATGACGACAGACGGGATTCTTGTCAAGCTTTTCTTATAACTTCATTATTTAACGGCCGGCAGACCACCGAAATGAGGAACCCTTGGAACTGTGCGCAGTGCTGCATCTGCTTCACGGGCAGTGATTTAGTGCCGTCAAGGGCGTAGCTGTGGTCGCCGCTGCGGAATCTCAAGTAGCTGTTCCTTCTGGCGATGTTATAGAGCAGGTCGTGGAAGCCCGTGCCGCGGAACTGCTTCCTGCCGTAACGCGACTCCCCGTCGCAGACGGCCGTCTCCAGCGCCTCGCCCGAATCTGACATCCAGGAATAATCCGGGTGCTGACGCAGGCTATTGAGGACGCCGATGCCCGCGTCAGTCACCACATACTCGAACTCACCCGGCCGCCACGCATAGCCGACGATCCCGCTCTCCGACCGCTCGCTGTGCTCTATCAGGTTGCCAGTCATCTCCTCGAACGTGCCCGCCAGCCCCTGCGCGAATTGCTTCGGGAGTCCCGCCTTCACGCCCGCGTCTATCAGGCGCATACAGAAGGCGATCCAGTTGGGGTCCTCCACCCCCTCGGGCGTCAGCGGCGCCCTGAAGAACTCCACCGGCCGGGCCTTCATCGACGTATCGGCCGCGCTAGGCGTGCGACTGGCGAGGGCGCGAAGGAGCGACTCCACCACTTGGTTGTCGGCCCGTGACCTCAGCGTGGCTGCCGCGGTTTCGTAGTGGTGAAAGGCGTATTCGGCAAGCGGGCCGATTCTGAGAACGGTCGCCCGCCCGACAATCTCCTCGTACTTAGATGGGGGCAGGAGCATCACGTCTTCGAGCAGGTCGAAGCTCAGGTAGGTTTGGCTCATGTTGGGTGAAACGCCACGAAGTCTGAAGGACGGGGGGGAGCTGCTGAGCATTCGCGCAATATATCACGCCGGCAGTCTCAAGCGCGCTTGAGA
>JALZHT010000352.1 GCA_030860645.1 Acidobacteriota bacterium | reverse complement strand
AAACGGAATTGTCTTGAACTCGAAACCCGAAACTCGTCACTCGAAACTTTTTCATCCGACGCGCGCGCCGGTGTATTTGATGGGCGGGGCGATGGGGAGCTTGACCTTGATGATGCCGTTGATCTGGTCTTCCTCGATGCGGCCGTTGATGTTGGCCTCGTAGCCGCGCCCCTGGAAGTCGAGCGCGACGGTGGCCTCGAAGCTGTCGTGGGTGACGGTGAGGTTTTCGAGCACCGCGTCGCCGAGGCGCGAACTGATGCGGCCGTTCAAGGCCCCGCCCGTGCCCTCGAAGACGAGCGTCGCCGGGTGCGTGCCGAAGGGCGTCGCCACTTGCAGGTCCCAATTTCCCACCAAGTTCATATTCAATCACTCTGCCTTTCTGAATTAATTAAGAATTAAGAATGAGCAGCGGATTAATTCTTAATTGTCCTTTGTCTTCCCGGCGTCGAAGTCCTCGACGCGCGCGGCGTAGGGCGCGACCTGCTCGCGCACCTCGGCGGCGTCGCCGACGACGACGACCGCCGCGCGGTCGGGCGTGACGTAGAGGTTCGCCACGCGGCGCACCTCCTCGCGCGTCACGCGCTGGACGTTGTCGCGGTAGGTGTGCAGGTAGTCGGCGGGCAGGTCGTGCATGCGGATCTGCACGAGTTGGTCAACGAGGCCCTCCTGCGTCTCCAGCCGGATGGGGAAGACGCCGGTCAGGTACGCCTGGGCGTCCGCCAGCTCCTTCTCGGATACGTCCTCGGAGCGGATGCGCTCGAACTCGTAGAAAATCTCTTTCAGGGAAGCGCCCGCGACGGGCGTGCGCACCTCGGCGGTGGCGCGGAAACTTCCGGCGTGGCGGCGCGCGTCGAGCTGCGTGTAGGCCCCGTAGGTGTAGCCCTTCTCCTCGCGCAGGTTCATGAAGAGGCGGGCCGAGGCCGTCGCGCCGAGGATCGTGTGCATGACGAGGAAGGGGAAGTAGTCGGGGTGCGTGCGCCGGATGGCGAGGTTGGCGACGATGAGGTTGGCCTGGGCCGAGCCGGGGCGGTTGACGAGGTAGGCGACGCGCTCACGCCGCTCGGGCGGGGCGGGGAAGCGCGGCTCCTCGACGGGGCGGGCCGGCCACGAGCCGAAGAGTTCCTCGGCGCGCGCGACCACCTCGGCGCGGCGCACGTCGCCGACGACGAGCAGCAGCGCGCCGGCCGGCGAGAACTTCTCGCGGTGGAACGCGAGCAGCCGCTCGCGCGTCATCGCCTCGATGGACTCGGGCGTGGGCGAGACGACCGCGTAGGGGTGCTCGCCGAAGAGGACGCGCGCGAGCGCCTCGGTGGCGAGGAAGGAGGGCTGCGCGCGCTGCGCGATGAGGTTCTGCTGCGCGTTGTCCTTCGCGAGCGCCAGCTCACTCTCGGGGAAGGTGGGCCGCAGCGTCACGTCGGCGAGGAGTTCGAAGACCTCGCCCGTGTAGGCCGAGAGCGTGGAGGCGGCGACCGTCGTGGTGTCGGCGCTCGCGCCGGCGTTGAGCGTCGCGCCGTAGCGGGCGGCCTCCTCGGCGAGCTGCCGGCTGGAGCGCGTCTCGGTGCCCTCGGTGAGCATGCTGGCGAGGATGTCGGTGAGGCCGGACAGCCCGGGCGGGTCGGAGGAGTCGCCGCTGCGGAAGGCCAGCCGGAAGCTGACGAGCGGCAGGCGGTGCTCCTCGACGACGACCACGCGCAGGCCGTTCGCCAGCAGCGTCTCCTCGGCCGCGGGCAGGTTGAGCGGGCGCGGCGCGAGCGGCGCGGGCGGTTGGCGGCGAAACTCTTCGGGAAGCATCATCAAGGAGTAGACAGTAGACAGTAGACAGTAGAAAGACATTCGCCATCGAGCAGTCAGCGTGTCGGCGACGGCGGCCGCCGTGCGGAGCCTGCTGTCTGACGACTACTGTCTACTGTCCACTGGATTTCTGCCCCCGACGGGCGGGGGCGGTTCGGTCGGCGGCTTCGGGGGGATTTGCGGGGGCGGCGATCCGGGCTGGGCCGGCTCGCCCGCCGGCTCGGGCGACGCGGGCGCGGGCTCCTCCTCGGCCTGCTCGGCGAGGTGCGCGGGGACGACCTCCATCAGCGAGTGGTTGTCGGTGAGCAGGTGGCGCGCGACCGCCGCCTTGATGTCTTCGGGCGTGACGGCGAGGTAGCGCTCCATCTCGGCGTTGAGCAGGTGCGGGTCGCCGTCGTAGAGCGCGAACTCGGCGAGGCGCTGCGCGCGGTAGAGCGTGGACTGGCGGCCGCGCACCGCGTCGTTCAGGAGCGTGTTGCGCAGCTTCTCCATCTCCTCCGGCGTCGGCCCCTCCGCGGCGAGCCGCCCGACCTCCTCGCGGATCGTCGCGCGAATCTCGTCGGTCGGGTGGCCCGGCTTCGGGATGGCGAAGACGTAGAGGGTCGAGGGGCCGCGCCGCTCGCCCAACCCGCCCTGGATGGCGACGACCGCCTCCTCGCCCTTGACGAGGCGCTGGTAGAGTCGCGAGCTGTCGCCGTCGAGCAGGAGGTCGCTCGCCAAAGAGAGCGCGTAAAAATCGGGCGTGCGCCGCGGCGGGATTTTCCAGCCGAGCATCAGCGCGGGCAACTGCGCGAACTGGTCGCGGTACAGCTCGTAGTGCGCGGCGACCTCCGGCGGCTCCGCCACGTCGGGCGGCGCGGGGCGCGGCTGCGCGGGGATCGAGGCGAAATACTTTTCGACGAGCGCGCGCGCCTCCGCCGGGTCGAAGTCGCCGACGACGGCGAGCACGGCGTTGTTGGGCGCGTAGTAGACGCGGAAGAACTCGCGCACGTCTTCGATGGTCGCGTCGTCGAGGTCGTCCATCGAGCCGATGGTCGAGTGGGCGTTGGCCGGGTTGCGGTAGATGAGTTCGTTGAGGCGGAGGAAGGCGTTCGAGTAGGGGCGGTTGTCGTAGTTGAGCCGCTTCTCCTCCTTGACGGCGTCGCGCTGGTTGTCGAGGTTCTCCTGCGTCACCTTGAGCGAGCGCATCCGGTCGGATTCGAGCCAGAGGGCGAGCGGGAGCTGGCTCGCGGGCAACGTCTCGAAGTAGTTGGTGCGCTCCGACGAGGTCGTCCCGTTCATCGTGCCGCCGTTGTTGAAGACGTACTGGAAGTGCCCGGCCTTCGGCACGTTCTCCGACCCCTGGAACATCATGTGCTCGAAGAGGTGGGCGAAGCCGGTGCGCCCCTCGCGCTCGTTGCGCGACCCCACGTCGTAGTAGACGGCCACCGACACGACCGGCACCGAGTGGTCTTCGCTGAAGACGACGCGCAGGCCGTTCGCCAGCGTGAACTGTTCAATCGGCACATCGGGCAGCGTGAGCCTGGACAAGTGGCGAACCTCCGGTCTGAGGTGTCAGATGTCAGATGCTAGATGTCAGTGAAGGCGAATGCCTTGACTGACATCCAGCATCCAGCATCCAGCATCTTCTTTACTCCGTTTTCGCGATCATGCCGCGCAGCTCGGCGCGCAGGCGCTCGATCTCGGAGAGCTTGGTCGAGACGCGGTCGAAGAGCGCGGTCTGCGCCTTGATGCCCTCGTCGATGAGGAAGGCGGCGGCCTCGGCGCGGCTGCGGAAGACGCCGGCCTGGACGAGCTGTTCGAGCTTATCCTGCGCCTCGTGCGAGACCTTCACGGCGACGACGTAGTCGTCCTTGGCCGAGAGCGCGCGCTCGACCGTGCGGCTGATGTCGCGCCCGATTGAGGCCAGCGACTCGGGGATGCGCGAGGCGATGTCGCGCACCGAGGAAGAGACGCGCGGCTCGGAGTTCGGCCCGTCGTCGTCGTCGCGCAGCGCGAGGTCGTCGACGGGTTCGAGGTAGTCGGGATTCTGCGGGTCGTACGGGTTGCTCATGGGGTTAAAACCTCCTCAAGGAACGTCAGCGGGGCGGGCCGCAGGCCCCGGCTGGCTCTACGGCCGAGCGAGACGGTTTGTTCGTCGAAATCACCTGCAAGCATTCTACGGGCGCGCCCGCGCCGAGCGCAAGAGGGGGGAAGAAGGCAGTAGACGGTCGCCGGTTAGGCCGTAGCCAGGAGAAAAAAACCTTCGCCGCCGAATCGTCCCGGTGTCAGCGCCAGCGCCCCCGGCGCGGAGCCTACCGCCACTTTCTTGCAACCTTGCCGCTCGCACGCTCATCCATTACACTACATCAACTGCCCCGGCGACGGGCGGTTCTCGCCAGGCGCGGGACACGCGGCCCGCCGGCCCCGGGCGGGTTCGCTCAAAACAGTAGTCGGCTTTAAATAGAGGGTTTGTCTCCGTGAAAAAGAGAATTTCCACCGCGCTCGCGACCTTCTTCCTGCTCGCGCTGTCGCTCCCCGCGCTCGTCTTCGCGCAGCAGAGCAGCACGCAGCCGCCGGCCCCGGCCC
>JALZHT010000351.1 GCA_030860645.1 Acidobacteriota bacterium | reverse complement strand
CCGCGCGCTGGCCGCGTTCAGGGATTACGAGCCGGTCGAAGGCGACGGTGGCGGGCCGGGCATGCTTCGCATCGTCAGTCGCGCCGAGTTGAACAGACTCGGGGCCGACCCACGCCCGGCCTTCGCGCTCGACCCCTTCGAGGGCTACACCTTCGAGGGCCGCCACGCGGCGGACGCGATCACCGACACGAAGAGCCGCGGCCAGCACGGCTACGTCCCCCTGCCGCCCGACTACCGCGCCTCCCTCATCGCTTCCGGCGCGGGCGTCACGCGCCGCGGCGACCTCGGCGAAGTCCGCATGATTGACATCGGCCCCACCATCGCCCGCGCCCTCGGCCTCTCGCTGCGCGACGCCGAAGGCCGCCCCCTCCGACTGAAATAGTGAGAGGGATTTTTGATTTTTGATTTTTGATTTTTGATTGGGAGAGAGCGCCCGCCCGCTCTTTCAATCGCAAATCTAAAATCCAAAATCTAAAATCTAAAATCCCTCTCACTCGAAACTTTTCATCTCTGTTCGTAGAAGGCGGCGACGGCGCGCGCCGCTTCGGCCACCTTCTCGCGCAGCGAGGGCGGCTCCAAAACCTCCAGTTGCGTGCCGAAGCCGAGGGCGTATTCGCAGGCCATCTCCTCCACGTCGAAGCGGAGCGTGACGCGCACCCAGCCCTCCTCGTCCGGCTCGCCCGTCTGCTCGACGCGCGCGAATCGCCCGCCGAACGGCAGGCGCGCGACCGTCTCGCGGCGCACGCGGAAGGTCGCCCGGTAGCTCGGCAGGTGCGCGCGGAACTGCGCCGCCGACTGCTCCCAGAACGCCGCGAGGTCGAACCCTTCCGGCCGCGCGCACGGCTCGTCCGTCAACTCCGCCCGCTGCACGCGCGAGACGCGGTAGCTGCGCACCTCGCCGCCCCCGACCGCCGCCACCAGATACCAGACGCTCCCCTTCGCCACCAGCCCCAGCGGGTCAACCACGCGCTCGGCCGCGCCGCACTCGGCCTGCCCGTAGATCATGCGCAGACGGCGCTCCTGCCAGACCGCCTCCTGTATGACGTGGAGCAGCGGCACGGCCTCCTCCGCGCGCTGCCAGCCCGACACGTCGATGTGGATGCGCTGGCGCGCCTGCTCGGCCCCGCGCCGGTAGGCGGTCGGGAGCGCCGCCAGCAGCTTGAGCGACGCGCCCTCGGCGGCCTTCTCCAGGTTGAGGTCGGCGAGCAGCCGCGGCGGCCGCGTGACGAAGAGCGACTGAATCTCGGCCTCGTTCAGCCCGGTCAGGTTCGTGCGGTACTCGCCGAGCAGAGACCAGCCGCCGCCCGCGCCCCGCTCCGCCACGACGGGGATGCCGGCCCCGCTCAGGGCCTCCATGTCGCGGTGAATCGTCCGCTCCGAAACCTCCAGCCGCTCGGCCAGCGCCCGCGCCGTCAAGAGCCGGTGCGCCTGCAACAGCAACACGATGGAAAAAAGCCTGTCCGCCCGCATCCCTCTTCCCCCTCTCACACGGCCGTCGAGCCGCGCGCAATTTTATCCGACAAACATGACAGGAGGTGTCATCAATCTTCGCGTACCGTGGGAAAGAATTTTGGATTTGCGATTTTTGATTTGCGATTTGTAGTCGGCAGTTTTCAGTCGACTAAATCAAAAATCGCAAATCCAAAATCAAAAATTCTCTTGATAAGGGGGCCGACGATGAAACCTTTGGAGGGTCAGGTGGCGGTCGTCGCGGGGGCGACGCGGGGCGGGGGCCGTGGCATCGCGCGGATGCTGGGCGAGGCGGGCGCGGTCGTCTACTGCGCGGGCCGCAGCAGCCGCACGCGGCCGAACACGAGCGATCACCATTACGCGGGGCGGCCCGAGACGATTGAGGAGACGGCCGAGATGGTGGACGCCGCCGGCGGGAAAGGCATCGCCGCCCGCGTTGATTTCAACGTCGTGGCGGAGGTGGCCGACCTCTTCAAGCGCGTCGGCCGCGAGCAGAAGCGGCTCGACGTGCTCGTCAACGTCCTGACGGGGCGGCCGGTCGCGAACTGGAAATCTTTCTGGAAGCTCGACCCGGCGCAGGGGCGCGAGATGGTTGAGGGCTGGGTGTGGCCGCACGTCTCGGCCTGCTGGCACGCCGTGCCGCTCATGCTCAAGCGCAAGCGCGGGCTGATCGTCGAGGTCGTCGAGCAGGACAAGCTCGGCTACCACGGCCAGTTCTTCTTCGACATGTTCGAGACGACGCTGAAGCGCCTCGCCTTCTCGCTGGCCGAGGAACTCGCGCCGCACGGCGTGAGCGCCGTCGCCGTCACGCCCGGCTTCATGCGCACCGAGGCGATCCTCGAAGGCTTCGGCGCGACCGAGGCCAACTGGCGCGAGGTGGCCGAGACCAACCCGCAGGCTAAGGGCTACGGCTTCGCCGGCTCCGAGACGCCCTGCTTCGTCGGGCGCGCGGTGGCGGCCCTCGCCGCCGACCCCGACCTGCTCGCCAAGTCCGGCGGCCTCTACAGCTCTTGGGGCCTCTCCGAGGAGTACGGCTTCACCGACCTCGACGGCGCGCGCCCGCACGCCGGCCGCTACTTCGCCGAGCACTTCCCCCACCTCTTCACCCGCCGGCCCAACATCAACTTCGACTGGACGCTCTCACGCCGCCCCGAGACGGAGCGAACCACACGGAAAAGGGCGGCCCCCGCGAAGCGCCGCGACAAGCAAGGCGCGGCCGACGGCGACGCGCGGCAGGGCGCGGCCCCGGCGCGTCCGCCCGGAGCGGCTGACGAACGGCCTCCCGCGTAGAGGGTTAAGCCGTCGCCCCCAGCCTCTCCAAGTGCTGTTCAATCTCGCCTTTGATTTTTGTGGCCCGCGTCACCTCTTCGCCCTCTTCGCCGTGCTCTAACACGTAGAGCGCGTCACGGAGCGAACTTCTCAGGCAGGAGATGACCTCGGCCCGGTCTTCACTTTGCGCGCCCAGGTTGTACCAGGCGAACATGCGGCTGACGCGAGCCGAAAGCACTCCCTTTTGGTGAAACCCGAGGCCGCACGCGCGGTCTAACACCTCGATGGTCTCTTTCGACTTACCTTGCTCGTGGAGCGCCAGGGCCAGCAACCGGGCCGGGCCGGTTAGCTCCGGGTAGCGCTCGTGCCACTCGTAGAGTATCCGCACGACCCTCTCGTCTATCTCCCCTGTCCCGAAAGCAAGGCGCACCTCTTCGGGGTAGAAGTCCTGCGGATCGTCTATCCGGTCGAGGAAGTCCGCGAACGCCTCATGCTTTATCCACACCTTGAGCAGGCGGCCGTATTGCCGCTTGCGCAACTCATCCTCCTCGCGGTCGCCCCGGCCGGCGAAGATGAACCTGAGCAGAGAGAACACGACGTGCCCGCTGAGGCGGGTCATAAATCTGGTCAACTCCTCCGGCTCCTTCAGGCCGAGAGAGATGGCCGCGGGCGTGAGGAACTCCTGGCTCTGCCCGAGCGGGATCGCGTCGAGCCGCTTGAACTGACTCAAGAAGTTGACCGACGACAGGTGCTTCACAAACTCCTGGTCGCTGTTCACCATCACGAACAGTTTGTATTTGAGGTGGCAGAAATCGACCACGAGTTGGACCTGCCGCGGCTCCTCCTCGGAATAATGAACGTCCTTCTTGAGCATGCGCCTCTTGGCGGAGGCGCACGCGGCGAACGCCTCCTCGACGTGTCGCTTCGACGTGTCGGCGAAGGCCGCGCGCACGCGTTCGGGCAGGAGGCCGCTGACGCCGTCGGCGAACGCGAGCAGCGACTCCTTCGCCGCGGCGCGCACCTGCTCGCCTTCGTTGCGGCTCACGCCGAGGATGAGCGGGGCGCTCCTGAAGTCGAGCTTGGCGTTGAAGAATTCGAGCAGCTTGTGGTCAACGAAGCTGCGCAGGCGGCCGGGGCTACCGAGGAAGGAGTGCGCCGCGTCCCGGTCAATCTTGTCCGCCCAGCCGGCTTCCAACTTCTCGAAGAGGAAGGCGGGCGCGTACGCGTTGCCGAAGCCGCGGTGGAAGTCGGCGCGGGCCTTCGCGTGCGGGCGCGGGCTTTTGCCGATCACGTCGTAGAAGTAAAGCGCCTCGGCGTAGCGACGCCAGGAGGTCAGCGCGCCGGCGATGTCGGAGTTCGCCGAGTCGCAGACCGCAATGTTCTTGAGCGCGTTGAGGTCAAGGCGATCCTCCCTCAGCAACTCGTTCCAGATGCCCCGCGCCCGGGCGCGGTGGCCGAGGCGGTAGAGCGTTTCGGCCTCGCGCGCGCGGACGGTGATGCGCAGGGCCTGGATGGGCGGCGAGTGGCGTGCGCGCGGCGAGTAGTGGGCGAAGCCGTCGTTCGCCTCTTTGAACAGCCGCGCGATCTCGCGGTCTGTGCGTTCGATGGCCCGCTCAAGCGCCCCGAGGC
>JALZHT010000350.1 GCA_030860645.1 Acidobacteriota bacterium | reverse complement strand
GGTCTATGAAGAATGAATTCCGCCGGTCGCCTTTCAGCTATCAATGCCTGCCGATGAGGCTGAAGAACGAGCTGGTGGCCGTCGCCGCGCGCCGCCGCGCCCAGGCGAAGGGCGCCGCGGCCGCCCGACCCATGCGACCCCACACGCGGCTGTGGCCGAGGTCGTCGAAGAGCGAGTAGAAGACCGGCACGGCCAGCAGCGTCAGCAGCAGGCAGAGCGTCTGCCCGCCGACGACGAGGACGCCGATGGAGCGGTTCGTGCCCGACCCCGGCCCCGTCGAGATCGTCAGCGGGATCATGCCGGCGACGAGCGCGACGGTCGTCATCAGGATCGGCCGCAGGCGGTCGCGGTTCGCCTGGATGATGGCCTCCAGCCGCTCCATGCCCTGCGCGCGCAGCTCGTTCGTGTGGTCTATTTGCAGAATCGCGTTCTTCTTCACCACGCCGAACAGCAGCAGCAGGCCGAGGCCCGAGAAGATGTTCACCGTCTGCCCCGTGATGAGCAGCGACAGGATGCCGAACGGGACGGCCAGCGGCAGCGTCAAAAGAATCGTCACCGGGTGGATGAACGACTCGAACTGCGCCGCCAGCACCATGTACATGAAGATGAACGAGAGCAGGAAGGCGAACATGAAGTAGAAGCCCGCCCGGCCCAGCTCCTTCGAGCGCCCGGCGAGGCCCGTCGTGTACTCCGCGCCGACCCCGACCTCGCGGAGGAACTGGTCGAGCTGCGTGATGACCTCCGACTGCGAGCCGCCCGACGTGACGTTCGCCGTGATCGTCACCTGCCGCTGGCGGTTGAGGCGGTCGATGGCCGACGGCCCCGTGCCCTCGACGACGCGCACCAGGTTCGAGAGGTTCGTCCAGCCCGTCTTCGAAGACTGCACGAACAGGTTCGCCAGCGCCTCGGGGCTGGTGCGCGCGGAGCCTACCGAGCGCACGCGCACGTCGTACTGGTCGGTGCCCTCGTTGAAGGTCGTCACCTCCTGCCCGGCGACGAGCACGTTCAAAGCCTGCGCGATGTCGCCGACGCGCACGCCCAGGTCGGCCGCCCGCGCGCGGTCGATCTCGACCCGCACCTCGGGCTTGCCGACGATGAGCGACGAGTCCACGTCCACCACGTTCGGCAGCGTCCGCAGCTTCTCCGTCAGCTTCTCCGAATACTCGGTGAGCTTCTGGAGGTCGGGGCCGCCGATGACGTACTGGATGTCGGCGTTGCGGAAGCCGCCGCCCGAGATGGCCTGCACCTGCCCGACGTTCGTGCGCAGCTCCTTCGGGTAGTCGGCGAGGAGTCGGCGCGACCGCTCCATCAGCTCGACCTGCGTCTCGTCGCGCTCGGCGATGGGCGTGAGCTTGACGTAGATGTTGGCGTTGTTGACGAGCTGCTCCTGGCCGCCGCCGATGGTGACGAGCGTGTCGGTGACGCCGGGGAGGTTCTTACGGATGTCGGCCGCGATCTTCTCGGCGAGGGCCGAGGTGGCCGCCAGCGTCGAGCCTTCGGGGGCGCGGAGGTTGACCTCGAACTGCGACTGGTCGTCGACCGGCAGGAAGTTCTTGCCGACGAACATGAAGAGCGGCACGATGCTGACGATCACCACGGCGCACATCAGCACCACGGCCCAGCGGTGCGCCATCGCCCGCCGCAGCATCCACGTGTAGGTGCGGTCAATCGGCCTGTACCAGCGCGACTCTTTAGAACCGCGGTGCGCGCCGACGCTGAGGCGTTCTTCGTCCGAAGTCCGGGGCGGCCCGTAGTCGCTGACGACGCCTTCGGCTTCCGCAGCGGGCAGCTCCGAGGTCGAGACCCCGGACGGGTTCCCCGCCGCGACTTTCGACTCGTCGGCGAGGCCCGCGGGGGCGTCGCCCTCGCTCGGCAGGCTCCCCGTGCCCGGCCCCTCGGCGGCCTCCTCGCGTTTGATGAGGCGCGCGGCCAGCATCGGCGTCAGCGTGAAGGAGACGAGCAGGCTGACGGCGATGGCGAACGAGGAGGTCAGGCCGAACGAGGACATGAAGCGGCCGACGATGCCGCCCATGAAGCCGACCGGGATGAAGACGGCGAGCAGCGAGAGCGTCGTCGCCATGACGGCCAGCCCGATCTCGCGCGTGCCTTCAATCGCCGCCTGGAAGGGCGCGACGCCCTTCTCCTCGACGAAGCGGTAGATGTTCTCCAGGACGACGATGGCGTCGTCAATCACGATGCCGACCATCAGGGTGAGGGCGAGCATCGTGATCTGGTTGAGCGTGTAGTCCATCGCGGCCATGAGGCCGAAGGTGGCGATGATCGAGGTCGGGATGGCGATGGCCGCGATCATCGTCGAGCGGAAGTTCCACAGGAAGAGGAAGACGACGAGCGCCGCGAGCAGGCCGCCCTCGATCAGGTGCGTCTGGATGGATTCGACCGCCGCCTTGATGAAGATTGATTGGTCGCCGACGATCTGCGTCCGCACGCCCTTGCGCCGCAAGCCCGGCTCCAGCTCCGCCAGCCGCTCCTTGACGGCGTCGGCCACCTCGACCGAGTTCTGCCCCGACTGCTTCGAGACGACGAGCGTCACGGCCGGCTGCCCGTTCAGCCGCGCCGCCGTGCGCTGCTCCTCCGTCCCGTCCTCGACGTAGCCGATGTCGGAGACCTTGACGGCGTAGCCGCCGCGCGTGCCGACGGCGATGTGGTTGAAGTCGGCCGGGTTCGTGATGCGGCCCATCGTGCGCACGGTCAGCTCGCGCGCGCCCTCGTCGACGCGCCCGCCCGGGACTTCGAGGTTCTGCGCGCGCACGGCCGCGACCACCTCGGGGACGGTGACGTTGAAGGCGCGCATCTTGTCGGGGTCGAGCCAGACGTGTATCTCGCGCGTCGCGCCGCCGAGGATTTCCACCTGCCCGACGCCGTTGATGGACTCGATGCGCTCCTTGATCTCCTTGTCGGCGATGTCGGTGACTTCGCGCAGGGACTTGCCGGCCGAGACGGCGACGCGGAGGATGGGCGCGGCGTCGGTGTCGAGCTTGATGATGACGGGGTCTTCGGCCGTCTCGGGCAGGTCGCCGCGGATGAGGCTGACCTTGTCGCGAATCTCCTGCGCGGCCACGTCCACGTCCTTGTCCAAGAGGAACTGGACGAAGACCTGCGAGACGCCCTCGACCGAAGTCGAGCGCAGCTCGTCAATGCCGCTGATGGTGTTGACGGCGGCCTCGACCTTGTCGGTGATTTCCGTCTCAATCTCGCGCGGGCTGGCGCCGGGGTTGATGACCGAGACCGTAATCGTCGGGAAGTCGATCTTCGGGAACAGGTCGACGCCGAGCGACAGGAACGAGAACGCCCCGACGACCGTCAGCGACAGGATAAGCATCGTCGCGAAGACCGGGCGGCGGACGCAAATTTCGGCAAGCTTCTGCATGGCTTTTAAGTTTCGGGTTTCGAGTTCCGGGTTTCGAGTTAAAGCCTTTCTAATTGAACGGCTCAAGTTTCGGGCAAGTTCTTAAACTCGAAACTTTAAACTCGGAACTCGAAACTTCTTTATCGCCTGACGGGCGCGCCGTCGGCCAGTTGCTCGACGTTCGAGGTGGCGACGAGTTCGTCGGGCGCGACGTTGCCGCGGACTTCGATGAGGTCGCCTTCGGCCTGCCCGGTCTGCACGAGCCGCTCCTGCGCGACGCCGTCGCGGATGACGAAGACGCGGGCCGTCGTCCCGTCGGCGCGCACGGCGCGCGCGGGGACGAGGATGGCCGGCTCGGTCTGTGGCAGCAGGATGCGGATCGTGGCGAACTGGCCCGGCTTGAGAAGGTTCTCGCCGTTGTCCACCTCGGCCTCGACCGTGAGCGTGCGCGATTGCTGGGAGACGTTCGGCGAGATGCGCGCGACGCGGCCGGCGAAGGTGCGGTCGGGGTAGGCCGAGACGCTGACCGACACGCTCTGCCCGGGCCGCACCGACGAGATGGCCTGCTCGGGGATGTCTATGCGCACGCGCAGAGGGTTCGTCCGCACGATGGTCGCCACCTTCGTCGAGGTCGAGACGTACTCGCCGAGGTCGGCCGGGCGGTCGGCGACGTAGCCGCTGATGGGCGCGTAGATGACCACGTCGCGCACGCCCTTCTGTGCGGTCTCGACCTGCACGCGCGCGGCCTCGACCGCGGCGCGGGCCGTCCCCACCGCCGCGTAAGACTGGTTGGCCTGCGCGAGCGCCGCCTCGTACTGCTGGCGGAGCTGGTCGCGCTGCGCGCGCTGCTGGTCGTAGGCCGAGCGCGACACGTCACCCGACTCCAACAGGGTCTCGTAGCGGCGCAGTTGCTTCTCGGCCAGGTCGAGCGCGGCGCGGGCGGCCCCGGCCTCGGCGACGCGCGTCGGGTCGAAGCGCTGGCCGGGCCGCAGCCCGATGCGC
>JALZHT010000349.1 GCA_030860645.1 Acidobacteriota bacterium | reverse complement strand
GCCCCGAAGCCGCCGCCCCAGGCCGACCGCCACCACCACAACATCCCGCCCATCCGCACCGACATCGAGCCGACCAGCGACCGCTTCTTCGAGCGCACCATCCCGCAGGCCACGGCCGTCCTGCTGCGCGAGTCGGGCGGCCCGCTCCACGTCAACGAGATTTACAACCGCCTGCTCGAAGGCGGCTTCCAGTTCACCGGCCAGAACCCCACCATCAGCATCGCCGTCTCGCTCAACCGCAACCGCCGCTTCCGCAAGGTCGCCCCCGGCACCTTCGACCTCGTCATCCGCGACGCGGCGCAAGCCTCCTGAACTCCGGGAAGTAATCCCCGTCACCGCCCCCGCTTTCGCCGCGGGCGCGGGCGCACACATGTGTGCTAATTTCGTCGGCACGGCTTCCGTCAACAAACTTTTGTTTTGAGGAGATGAGATGCGGGCGATGATTCTGGCCGCGGGCTACGGCACGCGCCTCTGGCCTTTGACGATTGACCGTGCGAAGCCGGCGATCCCCTTCATGGGGCGGCCGCTCGTCGGCTACGTCGCCGAGTACCTCGGCCGGTACGGCTTCGACGACGTGGTCGTCAACCTTCACCACCGCCCCGAGTCAGTCCGCGCCGCCCTCGGCGACGGCTCGCGCTTCGGCGTGCGCCTGCACTACGTCGAAGAGCCGGTCATCCTCGGCACCAGCGGGGCCATCGCCAACGCGCGACACCTCCTCGACGGCGACGCCTTCGTCGTCATCAACGGCAAGCTCGCCACCGACATAGACCTCGCCGCCGCGCTCGACACGCACCGCCGCACCGGCGCGCTGGCGACGCTCGTGCTGCGGCCTAACCCGGCGCGCGAACGTTACAGCGTGGTGGAGACGCGCGGCGGTTTCGTGACGGGCTTCGGCGGCTTCCCCGCGTCCGATAAGCCCGGCGGCGCGGGCCGCGCCGCACAGAAAGAGAGCGGCGGCGGGGCGGGCGGTGGCGGCGAGAGTGTCGGCGTCGGCGGCGGCGGCGGCGGCCGTGACGTTGGAGGCGAAGTGCCCCTGATGTTCACGGGGATCCAGATTTTCGAGCCGCGCGTCTTCGAGTACATCCCGCGCGGCGTCTTCTCGCACTCGGTGACGGACGTGTTCGTCCCGGCCATCGCGCGCGGCGAGCGGCTGGCGGCGCACGTCGCGGGCGGCGCGTGGTACGAACTCTCCACGGTCAGCCGCTACCTGGAAACCAGCGTCGCGCTGATGAAGAGGGAAGGGCGCGACGTGGAGTTAGGCCCCGGCTCCGCCGTCGGGGAGGGCGCGCAGGTGAGCGAGAGCGTGCTGTGGGAGAACGTCACCGTCGGCCGCGGCGCGCGCGTGCGCCGGGCCGTCCTCGGCGCGGGCGTCGTCGTGCCCGAAGGCGAGACTTTCGAGGGCGTGGCCGTCGTCCGCGCCGAGTTGGCGGCGGGCGAGGAGCGGCCGCCGAAGGGTCTCGCCGGTGAAGTCCGCGGCACAAATTTTGTTGCCCCACTGCCCCGGTGATACAATCCGTCAGCGCTTCAAACATGCAGAACAGTTTCGAGTTAAAGAGATTTTAGATTTGCGATTTTTGATTTGTGATTGGAAGACGAAAGCAACAGCTTCTTCTTTCAATCGCAAATCAAAAATCAAAAATCAAAAATCTCTTTAACTCGAAACTTTAAAGGCTCATGCGCCATCCTTCGCAGATCACGCCCAACGCGTTCAGAACCTCTGCGCGCGAGCGCCTGACGGATTACGTCGCGCGCGCGGGCGGGGCCTCCGGCCCCATCACGGCGCTCACGCCCGACGCCTCGACCCGCGAATACTTCCGCATCCCCTGGCGCGGGTCGGCCGCCATCGCCGCCGTCTACCCCGAGCCGTTCGACCCCGAGATTCACCCCTTCCTCGATGTCTCGCGGCTCTTCGCCGACGCCGGCCTGCCAGTCCCCAAAATCCTCGACGTGGACGCCTTGAACGGCATCATCGTGCAGGAGGACTTCGGCGACCAGCAGCTCCGCCGCTTCTTCGAGACCGCCTCGGACGACGACCGCGAGGCGCTCACCGAGCGCGCCATCGCGCTCATCGCCGACATCCAGAAGGCCACGCCGCTCGCCTCCGAGCGCAACTCCATCGCCTCCCGCCTCGCCTTCGACGAGGCGAAACTCTCCTGGGAGCTTGATTACTTCCTCGAACACTACCTCAAGAGCCTCCGCGGCGAGCGCCTCTCGCACGGCGAGGAGGCGCAGTTGCGCGCCGAGCTGAACGACGTTTCGGCCGAGCTGGCCGCGCGGCCCCGCGTGCTCTGCCACCGCGATTTTCATTCGTCGAATTTGATGGTCGACGCGGCGGGCCGCCTGTGCATCATTGACTACCAGGACGCGCGGATGGGGCCGGCCAGCTATGACCTCGTCTCGCTGCTCCTCGACCGGCGGACGGCCCCGCCGCCGCTGGCCGAGGTGCGCGAGCGCCGGCTCCACTTCCTCGACGAGCGGCGCGCGCGCGGCCTCCCGTCCATTGACCCGGACGAGTTCGCCTACGAGTTCCGGCTGATGGCCGTGCAGCGCTGCCTGAAGGCCGTCGGCACCTTCTCTTACCAGACGGCCGTCGTCGGCCGCGGCGAGACCTACGCGCACTTCATCAACCCGACGCTGGAGGTCGTCCTCCAGGCCGCCGGCTGGCTCGACCGCTTCCCCGTCCTCCGCGCCGTGCTCGGCGAGCGCGTCAAGCAGCCGGTGTCAGTCACGACGAAAACTACTTGAATGAAGAGGGTGAATTAATTCCGGAGCGGGGTTCCAAACAGCCATCATGCACCAGGTCTACATCAATGAGCTGTCGCGGCACGTCGGCGAGGAGGTCACGCTGCGCGGCTGGCTCTACAACCTGCGTTCGAGCGGCAAGCTCCTCTTCCCGCAACTGCGCGACGGGACGGGCATCGTGCAGTGCGTCGTCTTCAAGAAGTCGGTCGCGCCCGAGGTGTGGGACGCGCTCGCGCACCTCGGCCAGGAGTCGGCCGTCACCGTCCGCGGCAAAGTCCGCGCCGACGAGCGCGCGCCGGGCGGCTTCGAGGTGGACGTGACGGAGGCGCAGGTCGCGCAGGCGGCCGAGGGCTACCCGATCACGCCGAAGGAGCACGGCACCGAGTTCCTCATGGATCACCGCCACCTCTGGCTGCGCTCGCGCCGCCAGCACGCGATCCTGCTCGTGCGCCACACGGTCGTCAACGCCGTCCGCGACTTCCTCAACCGCGACGGCTTCGTCCTCTGCGACACGCCCATCCTCACGCCCGCCGCCTGCGAGGGCACGACGACGCTCTTCGAGGTGGACTACTTCGACGACGACAAGGCTTATCTTTCGCAGTCGGGCCAGCTCTACAACGAGGCCACGGCCGCCGCCTTCGGCCGCGTCTACTGCTTCGGCCCGACCTTCCGCGCCGAGCGCTCGAAGACGCGCCGCCACCTGACCGAGTTCTGGATGGTCGAGCCGGAGATGGCCTACGCCACGCTCGACGACGTGATGGACTTGAGCGAACGCTTCCTCTCGTCCATCGCCGCGCGCGTGCTCGAAGAGCGCGCCGAGGAGTTGAAGGTTTTGGAGCGCGACACCTCGAAGCTCGAAGCGATCACGCCCCCGTTCCCGCGCCTCCGCTACGACGACGCCGTCCGCATCCTCCACGAGGGCCACGAGCGCGGCGAGCTGGAGACGCGCTTCGAGTGGGGCGGCGACTTCGGCTCGCCCGACGAGACGTACATCTCCAGCCGCTTCGACAAGCCGGTCATGGTTCACCGCTACCCGGCGGCCGTCAAAGCCTTTTACATGGCGCGCGACCCCGAGCGTCCGGAGCTTGCGCTCGGCGTGGACGTGCTCGCGCCCGAAGGCTACGGCGAAGTCATCGGCGGCGGCGAGCGCGCCACCTCGCTGGAATTTTTAGAAGGCCAGCTCAGGGAGCACGACCTGCCGCGCGAAGCCTTCGAGTGGTATCTGGACTTGCGCCGCTACGGCAGCGTCCCGCACGCGGGCTTCGGCATGGGCATCGAGCGCTGCGTCGCCTGGATGTGCGGCATCGAGCACGTCCGCGAGACCATCCCGTTCCCGCGGATGCTCTATCGGCTACGCCCGTAAATCGTCAATCGTAAATCGTGAATAGAAACTCCCTTCCCACGATTCACGATTTACGATTCACGATTCACGAGTAAAGAGTTATGGAAAAAATCGTCACGATTTTCGGCGGCTCGAAGTGTAACGAAGACAGCCCCGAGTACGCCGACGCGCTCGAAGTCGGGCGGCTGCTCGCGGAGGCCGGCTTCACCATCTGCACGGGCGGCTACCTCGGCGTGATGGAGGCCGCGAGCCGCGGGGCGCGCGAGCGCGGCGGGCGCGTGCTCGGCAT
>JALZHT010000348.1 GCA_030860645.1 Acidobacteriota bacterium | reverse complement strand
AGCCCCCGCCCGCCGCACAGCCGCCGCCCGCGCAGCCGACACAGCCCGCCATCCAACTCAAACGCCCGTAGGCGATTCGCAAGAAAACCGCAAATCAACCGCAACCATGCGGTAGTACCAATCCGCTAACTTTGCCCCGTCCAGACACACCCCCGCAGAGTGATTCGCGAGTCGAACACGCGCGCCGCGTGCGCGAGATGTTCGCCGGCATCGCCGGCCGCTACGACTTCCTGAATCACCTGCTGTCGGTGAACTTTGACAAGCGCTGGCGGCGTCTGGTGGCGCGCGAACTGGAATCGTCTTTGGTCGAGGGCGCGCGCGTGCTCGACGTGGCCTGCGGGACGGGCGACCTCTCGCTGGCTTTGGACGAGGCGGGGTGCGCGCAAGTAGTCGGGCTTGACTTCTGCCGCCCGATGCTGGAGATCGCGCGCGGCAAGTCGGCGCGCGGCTCGCGCCGCATCCCCTTCGTCGAGGGCGACGCGCTGAGGCTACCGTTCGCGGACGAGTCGTTCGACGCCGTGACCATCGCCTTCGGGCTGCGGAACCTGGCGGGCGTGGCCGAGGGGTTGCGCGAGCTGAAGAGGGTTTTGAAGCCAGGCGGGCGCGCGGCGATTCTGGAATTTTCGACCCCGGTCGTCCCCGGCTTCCGCGCCTTGTTCCGCCTCTACTTCACCCGCGTGTTGCCGCGCGTGGGCGGACTGGTCAGCGGGTCGCGCGGCGCGTACGAGTATTTGCCCGACTCCGTCTCGAAGTTCCCGGACCAGAAACGTCTGGCGGCGCTGATGCGGGAGGCGGGGTTTGAGAAGGTTGGATACCGGAACTTGACGGGCGGGATCGCCGCGCTGCACACGGGCGCGCGCCCGGCCCGGGGTTGACAACAGCTCGGTCGAAGGCATCTCGGTTGCGACCCTTTCGGGGACGCAGCCCAGATCGTAGCCCGACGGAATTCAATCCTGTTCGCTGGTTGTCGGGGCCGGCGTGCGGGGGTGCCGTCGGGCTACGTTTTTTTTGATTGCGGAATGCGGATTTCGGATTGCGGTAGGCTCGCGGGTTGAGTCGAGGCGCGCGGCAGGATTTAACACGGAGGGCACAGAGGGCACAGAGAAGACGGTTGGATTTCTCTGTGCCCTCTGTGCCTTCCTCTGTGCCCTCCGTACTGAAACGAAGATTCTCCACACTCCCCTCACGTCATGTCGCGGATCCGCATTCCGCAATCTGCTTCTCAAGTGCTATCATCCTTCACGCTTTAACCACAAGAGCGAGTTCCCCTTCTGTTGACGGATGAAGCACAAGCTTCTCGACATTCTGCGCCGCCTGGTGATCCTGCTGCTCGTCGTGTGGACGGTCGTGTCGCTCGTCACGCTGCTGATCGAGCTGGTGCCGGGCGACCCGGCGCAGGCCATCCTCGGCGACCAGGCGACGCCCGAGCAGATCGCGCAGTTCCGCCAGAAGCACGGCCTCGACCGCCCGGCCTTCTTCTTCTCCTTCGGGGGCGAGGAGGGCTTCCGCTGGCACGGGGCCGACAACCGCTACGTTGACTACTGGGCGGCGCTCCTGCGCGGCGACATGGGCCGCTCGTTCCGCACCGACCGCCCCGTCGTCGCCCTCATCCTCGGGCGCTACGGCGCGACGATTCAACTGGCGCTGGCGGCGCTCGTCGTCGCCGTCAGCATCGCCGTGCCGCTCGGCGTGGTGGCCGGGACGAACCGCGGCCGCTGGCTCGACAACGTCCTGTCGGTCGTCGCGCTCGTCGGCATCAGCCTGCCGAGCTTCGTCATCGGGCCGTTCCTCATCTACCTCTTCGCGGTGTGGCTCGGCTGGCTCGACCCGTCGGGCCGCTTCGGCTGGTCGAGCATCATCCTCCCGGCCGTCACGCTCGGGGCGGCGCTCTCCGCCCTGCTCACGCGCCTCGTCCGCTCCTCCGTCATCGAGGAGCTGAACGAAGACTACGTGCGGACGGCGCGCGCGAAGGGTTTGAGCGAGCGGAAGGTGGTCTACAAGCACGTCCTGAAGAACGGGCTGATCCCCGTGGTCACGGTGCTCGGGCTGCAACTCGGCGTGCTGCTCGCCGGGGCGATCATCACGGAGAAGATTTTCAACTGGCCGGGCCTCGGCCTCCTCCTCGTAGACGACGGCATCGGCAAGCGCGACTACCGCCTCGTCCAGGGCTGCGTCCTCGTCATCAGCGTCACCTACATCTTCGCCAACACCCTGACGGACTTGATCTACCGCCGGCTCGACCCGCGGATACGAGTTTCCTGATTTTGGATTTTTGATTTTGGATTTTTGATTTGGAGGAGCGCCCACCTCACATGCGGGATGGATGAGAGAGAGCTGAAGGAGCGGACGAAGAAATTTTCGTTACGCGTTGTGAAGCTGGTCGGGGCGTTGCCCGGGACAGTTGAGGGCAGAGCGATAGGCGGTCAGCTCATCCGCTCGGGCACGTCGGTCGCGGCGAACTATAGGGCGGCTTGCCGCGGGCGTTCGAAACCGGAGTTCATAGCCAAACTTGGAATCGTTGAGGAGGAGGCGGGCGAGAGCGCGTTTTGGATGGAAATGATCATCGAAAGCGGCATGATGAAAAAAGAACTCGTTGAGCCATTACTGAACGAGGCCCAGGAACTTGTCGCTATCATGACCGCCTCTCGCAAATCTGCCGCTAAGAAATGATCGCCGAATGTCACCGACCATCATGAGCACCACACCCAATCGCAAATCGAAAATCAAAAATCAAAAATTCCTATGAACCGCCTGGCACTTTTCGGCATCGTCTTCATCGCGCTGCTCGTCCTGGTGGCGCTGGCGGCCCCTTTGCTGGCGACGCACGAGGTGGGGGCGACGAACTTGGCGGCGCGCTACCTGCCGCCGTCGGCCGAGCACTGGCTGGGGACGGACGCGACGGGACGCGACATCTTCTCGCGCGTCGTCTACGGGGCGCGCATCTCGCTGCGGGTGGGGCTCGTGGTGGTCGCGGTCTCGGCGGTCATGGGGACGGTCATCGGCGCGCTGGCCGGTTACTACGGCGGCTGGATCGACCGCGTCGTCTCGGGCTACCTCTTCAACGTCTTCCTCGCCTTCCCCGGGCTGCTGCTCGCCATCGCGATGGTCGCCTTCCTCGGCGCGGGCCTCAACAAGCTGATCCTCGCGCTGTGCATCATCGGCTGGGTCGGTTACGCGCGGGTGATGCGCGGGCAGGTGTTGAAGGTGCGCGAGTACGACTTCGTGCAGGCGGCCCGGGCTTTGGGCGCGCGCGACTGGCGCATCCTCTTCGTGCACATCCTGCCGAACGCCGTCCAGCCCCTCATCGTGCAGGCGAGCCTCGGCATGGCCGGCGCGGTGCTCTCCGAGGCGTCGCTCTCGTTCCTGGGTCTGGGCGTGCCGCCGCCCGCGCCGTCGTGGGGCGTGATGCTCGAAGAGGCGCGCGACCTGACGACGCTGCGGGTCGCGCCGCACGCCATGATCGTGCCCGGCGTCGCCATCGCGCTCACCGTCCTCGCCTTCAACTTCCTCGGCGACGGCCTGCGCGAGTACCTCGACCCGAGACAGAGGAAACGATAAAGAGTTTCGAGTTGCGGGTTTCGAGTTTCGAGTTGAAGACAAAGCAATGTGCGTTTAACTCGAAACTCGAAACCCGCAACTCGAAACTGTGTTAGCCCGCAATCCGACGATGACTGTCGCCGCCATCTCGATTGACCGCGTCTCGAAGACCTACCCCCTCCCGCTCGTCCGCGCGAAGCGCCTCTTCCGCATGAAATCGGCGACCCCGGTCGAAGCCCTGAGGGGGGTTTCGTTCGACGTGCGCGAGGGCGAAATCTTCGGCCTCATCGGGCGCAACGGCGCGGGCAAGACGACGCTCACCAAGATCATCGCCACGCTCGTCCAGCCGACCGCGGGGGCGGTCAGCGTCCGCGGCTTCGACAGCGTCCGCGACGAGGGGCGCGTGCGCTCGTCAATCGGCCTCGCCGGGGCCGAGGAGCGGAGCTTTTACTGGCGGCTCACGGTCGAGCAGAACCTGACTTTCTTCGCGCGGCTCTACGGCCTCACGGCCCGCGGCGCGCGCCGCCGCATCGCGGAGCTGCTCGAACTGCTCGAACTCGCGGAGCTGCGCCGCCGCCGCTTCGGCGAACTCTCGACCGGCAACAAGCAGCGCATGGCCGTCGCCCGCGCCCTTTTGAACTCGCCGCCCGTGCTCCTGCTCGACGAGCCGACGCGCTCGCTCGACCCCGTGGCCGCCGCGCGCACGCGCGAGCTGATCGGCCGGCTCGCGCGCTCGACCCCGCCCGCCACCGTCCTGCTCACCTCGCACAACCTCGCGGAGGTCGAGGAGCTTTGCGAGCGCGTGGCCGTCATCAGCCGCGGGCGCATCCGCGCGCTCGACACGCCGCAGCGC
>JALZHT010000347.1 GCA_030860645.1 Acidobacteriota bacterium | reverse complement strand
GCGCGCGCACGGGCTCCGGCGCCGCCGCGCCCGACGTGCGCCAGCAGTTCGCCCGCGCGCAGACGGCCGAGATGACCGTCGCCGAGCGCCGACTGCTCGAACTGCTCGTCCACGACCCGGAGCTGCGGGCCGCGCTCCTGCCGCACGTCGTCGAGAGCGACTTCGACGAGCTGCCCTCGGCCGCCGTCTTCCGCGCCCTGAAAGAGCTGGACGCGCGAAACGAAACCGTCGATTTCGCCATTCTGAGCGAGGCGACTGAGGGCGACCCGGCGGCGGCCGACATCGCGGCGCTCGTCCTCCTGCACGAGCCGGAGCGCGCCGAGGGCGAGGCGGCGGACGCCTTCCTCGCCGAGGCCGAGAGCTGCCTGATGACGCTGCGGCTGATGAGCTACGACCGGCGACTCAAGGAGCTGGCCTCCGAGATCTCCGCGGCCGACCGCGCCGGCGACCCCGACAGGCGCGACCGCCTCATCATGGAAGACCTGGAACTCAAAAGACTCCGCACGGCCCTGCTGCCCCGCGCCGCGGGCGTCGTGCCGGGCGGCCCCTCATCCTCTTGAAGGCCACCGGCCGAGGCCCCGTCACCTTATGAGAAGCTTTGGCGACTCCGACGTGGATGAAACTAGCATGAGCATGGAAGAGAAAGACCAGGACGACGTGGTGCAGCGCCTTCTGGAGTTGGGCGGCGACAAGAAGTACCTGACCTTCGACGACCTCAACCGCGAGCTGCCCGACAACATCGTCTCCCCCGACGACATCGAGGACGTGCTGCAAAAGCTCGAAGGCTCGAACATCACCGTCGCCGACTCCGACGAGCGGCTCATCGAGCAGGCCGCGGCCTCCGTCGCCTCCGACGAACTGGACGGCGACCTCGAAGACGACATCGAGCTCGACCTCTCGGCCGGCGCGCTGGAGAAGACGAACGACCCCGTCCGCCTCTACCTGCGCGAGATGGGCGTCGTCCCGTTGCTGACGCGCGAGGGCGAGGTCTCCATCGCCAAGCGCATCGAGCGCGGCCAGATCAAGACGCAGAAGGCCATCTCGCGCTCGCCCATCGCCGTCAAGGAGCTGTGCCGCCTGGGCGACGAGCTGACGGCCGGCCGCCTGCAAATCCGCGACATCGTCACCTTCTCGGAGCAGGCCGAGCTGACGGGCCAGGAGGACAAGGCCGACGAGTACCTGCGCTGGACGCTCGAAGGCGTCGAGAACATCCGCCGCGTCTTCAAGGCGGGCCTCAAGGAGTGGGAGAAGCTGCGGGCCGAGCAGAAGCTTCTGCGCGGCAAGAAGTCGAAGAAGCTCCTGCGCCTCAAGCGCAAGGTGGCGCGGATGCGGCTCGAAATCTCGCAGGAGATGAAGCTTTTGAACCTGACGGAGAAGGCGCGCCAGCAACTCATCAACGCCATCCGCAAGGTCGCCAAAGAGATTCGCGTCGCCGAGAACGAGATCACGGGCTACACCGAGAAGCTGGGCAAGAAGCGCATCCGGCCCGACGAGGAGCGCGAGTACAAGCGCCACGTCACGAACGCCCGCAAGCGGCTCCAGCAGATCGAAATTGACCACCACGTCGCGCCCGTCGAGATCAAGCGCTCGCTCCAGTCAATCGTCACCGGCGAGACCGAGACCGCGCAGGCCAAGCGCGAACTCATCGAGGCGAACCTCCGCCTCGTCGTCTCCATCGCCAAGAAGTACACCAACCGCGGGTTGCAGTTCCTCGATTTGATTCAGGAGGGCAACATCGGGCTGATGAAGGCCGTGGACAAGTTCGAGTGGCGGCGGGGTTATAAATTTTCCACCTACGCCACGTGGTGGATTCGCCAGGCCATCACGCGCGCCATCGCCGACCAGGCGCGCACCATCCGCATCCCCGTCCACATGATCGAGACCATCAACAAGCTCATCCGCACCTCGCGCGCGCTCGTCCAGGAGTTGGGGCGCGAGCCGACGAGCGAGGAGATCGCGCGCAAGATGGACATCCCGGTCTCGAAGGTGCGCAAGGTCTTGAAAATCGCGCAGGAGCCGATCTCTTTGGAGACGCCCATCGGCGAGGAGGAGGACTCGCACCTCGGCGACTTCATCGAGGACAAGTCGATCCTCAACCCGGCCGACGCCGTCGTCGCCTCGAACCTGCGCGAGATCACGAACGAAGTCCTGGCGACTCTGACGCCGCGCGAGGAGAAGGTCATCAAGATGCGCTTCGGCCTCGGGCAGAACGGCTCCGAGCACACGCTCGAAGAGGTCGGCCAGCACTTCGCCGTCACCCGCGAGCGCATCCGGCAAATCGAAGCCAAAGCCCTGCGCAAGCTCCGCCACCCGTCGCGCTCGCGCAAGCTCAAAGCCTTCCTCGAAGGCACCCGCCAGGCTTGAGCCGTAAGTGATTGAACGGTAAACTGATGGCAAGTTTGAAGCATCTCACTTCGAGCTTGCCATTGCTGTTTTAGCCGAAGCATGTCGAAAAGAATTATCGAGAGTTACCGGCGCAGGCTTGCGACCGAAGAAGGCTGGACTTTGAAGCGCGGCGCACGCTTGCGCGTCGCCCTGTGCTACCCGAACGTCTACGGCGTCGGGATGGCGAACCTCGGCTTCCAGTCGGTCTACGAAATCTTCAACCGCATCCCCGACGTTTCCTGCGAGCGCGCTTTCCTGCCCGAAGAGTCGGAACTGCGCGAGTACGAGCGCGCCGGCACGCCGCTCCTCTCGATGGAGTCGCAGACGCCGGTGCGCGACTTCGACCTCGCCGCCTTCTCCATCTCGTTCGAGACCGACTACTACCACATGGCGCGGATGCTGCGCCTCGCGCGCGTACCCCTGTGGTCGCGCGCGCGCACGCGCCACGACCCCGTCGTCCTGATGGGCGGCGCGGCCTCCTTCCTCAACCCCGAACCCATCGCCGACTTCACCGACGTGGTCGCCGTCGGCGAGGGCGAAATCCTCGTCCCGAAACTCGTCGATTTGATTTTCGAGAACGCGGAGGAGGGCGGCGCGAAGGGAGACCTGCTGCTGAAGCTCGCGCGCACGGGCCGCGGCTTCTACGTGCCCTCGCTCTACGAGGTGACTTACGAGGCGGGCGGCGCGGTCGAGGCTTACACGCCGAAGGCGGAGGGCGTGCCGGCGCGCGTCGGGCGCACGCTCGCCGCCGAGAACCCGAAGGAGGGGAGTCTCAGGCGCGCGCTCAGACGCGGCGACGCGGACATCGTCGAGAAACTTAAATCGGCGGAGGTCTTCGCTCCCTCGACCGTCATCCACGCGCCCGAGGCCGAGATGGGCGAGCGGCTCCTGGTCGAGATTTCGCGCGGGTGCTCGCAGGGGTGCCGCTTCTGCTGGGCCGGCTTCAACTACTGGCCGCCGCGCGTCGTGCCGGCGCGCGACGTGCTGGCGAAGGCCGCCGAGTGGCGCGCGAAGACCGACAAGATCGGGCTGGTCTCGACCGCCGTCTGCGACCACCCCGAGATCAGCGAAATCCTCCAGGGCCTGCGCGCGATGGGCTACAAGATTTCGGTCTCGTCCCTGCGGCTCGACCAGATCGAGGACGAGTTGTTAGACGTGCTCGTCGAGTCCGGCGACCAGCAGATCGCGGTCGCGCCCGAGACCGGCTCGGACAGGCTGCGCAAGGTCATCAACAAGAACCTGACGAACGACGAGATCGTGGACATCTGCGGCGCGGTCTTCGACCGCGGGATGCTGACGGTCAAGCTGTATTTGATGGCGGGGCTGCCGACCGAGACCGACGAAGACCTCGGGGAGATGGTCACGCTCGTCGGGCGCGTCAAGGACAGGATGCTCGAAGCGGGCCGCCGCGTCGGGCGCGTCGGGAAAATCATCCCGGCCTTGAACGGCTTCGTGCCCAAGCCGAACACGCCCTTCCAGTGGGAGCCGATCTGCGAGGAGCGCGAGCTGAAGCGGCGTCTGAAGTGGCTCTCTAAAAATCTGGCGCGCCTCCCCAACGTCGAGGTGCGCGTCATGTCGGCGCGCATCGCGCACGAGCAGGCGATCTTCTCCTCGGGCGACCGCCGCGTCTCGGCCCTCATCGAGGCGATGGCCCGGCGCGGCGGCGACCTCCAGGCGGCGCTGCGCGAGACGGGCATGGACGCCGACTTCCACACGCGCCGCGCCCGCCCCTACGACGAATTTCTGCCGTGGGAGATCGTCGACGCCGGCATCTCCCGCGCCTTTCTCGAACAGGAACACGCCCGCGCCCACGCCGTCCGCTCGACCGCCCCGTGCCCCTCGGTCGACACCTGCACCCGCTGCGGCGTCTGCCCCACCACCTGGCTCGCCGCCGCGCCCGCCGGACTCGTCCAACTGCAAAGCCGGAAGGTCGCCGCGGCGGCGTAAAATTAAACGATGAACGCGGAACGGTGGACTGAAAGACAAGCTCTTCAGTCCACCGTTC
>JALZHT010000024.1:7128-18456 GCA_030860645.1 Acidobacteriota bacterium | reverse complement strand
AGGCGACCGGGCGTGGCGCGCCTCTCTTGGGGGAGCGGGTAGCCGCACCCTCGCCGAGCTAGTCGGCACCGCATTTACGGCGCGAATCTACGCTTCAAGTAAGGAGGGAGAAATGAGACTGCGAAGAACATTGCTGATAGTCGCCGCCGTGTTAGCCATCGTCTTCGGCGCGATCTCCTTCGGGATGCTCGCCGCCGGCGTCGAAACGACGGCCGGGGCGTGTCAGATATGCGGCGACGGCTACTGCGCCCCGTCGTGCGAGAACAAGTACACCTGCCCGAAAGACTGTGGCGGCACGGTCGGGGCCCGCTGAAGCGTCTGTAGCCTCGGGTCGGGCGCGACGAATTAACCCCGACACGCCCCCGGCCTCGCCTCCCGGCCGACTCATCACGCGCGCGACGCGAGGGTGAGTCGGCCAGCACACGTCTTGTAAGTGGTAAATACCTACCTTACATTTTCACCATTGACAGCCCCCGCTTCGCCCACCGACTCATACGTGTCCTGGAAGGTGAGAACCCCGCACTCCCCTCCCATCAACCGAGCCCAAAGGGATTGCGTCAATTCCACCTCTTGCAATTATCGGCGACTACCTATAGAGTGCGCCCCGGCCGCCCTCTTCGCCGGCCCTCACGGCCGGCGGTTGCGCATAACTCACAGGCGCTCGCCGCCTCGCAAGGAGGAAAGCTGATGTTGCCACGCCTGCTCCTCACGCTCCAGTCCCTCTTTCCCCCCAAGTCCGCATCCTTAGCGCGCCGTCTATGCCATAAACTTATGGCACGTCGAGCGGCTCGGGTTAATAAGTTGGATTTCCGGCAGACGTACTCCAACTTAGTGAGGTCTCTCAAGCGGACTCATGACGCCGACCGGGCGATGAAACTGGCCGTGGGCGGGGAGTTCGAAGCCGTAGGGATGCTGGAACTGGAGACGCTCAAATATTTCGGCCTCAAAGAAGATGCTTACCTGATTGACGTCGGGTGCGGGTCTGGGAGACTCGCCCGACCTCTCGCTCATTACCTGACGGGCAGATATTTGGGGATAGATGTTGTGCCCGAACTCGCCGGCTACGCCCGCCGGATTGCCGGGCGAGCCGACTGGCGGTTCGAGGTCGCCGAGGGCCTCAGCATCCCGGAGAAGGATGAGGCCGCCGACGTCGTCTGCTTCTTCTCGGTGTTCACACACCTCCTGCACGAACAAACTTATGTTTACTTGCAGGAGGCGAAGAGGGTCCTGAAGCCCGGAGGGGTGATCGTGTTCTCGTTCGTGGATTTTACCGTCCCCGCCCACTGGTGCATCTTCGAGTGCAACGTAAAAGACATCGGCGTTAACTCCTACCCCCTGAACATGTTCATCAGTAAGGACGCGATTCGGGTCTGGGCCGAGCACCTCGGCCTCCGGGTGCAGGTGATCGAGGACGGCGACAAGCCCTTCGTCCCGCTTCCGAAGCCGGTCGTCTTAGAGGGCGGTTCGGTGGTGGAGGAGGCGGGCACCATCGGGCAATCCGTGTGCGTGCTACAAAAGGGCGGCATCAATGAGAGTGTGGATGGTAGCAGTGTCTAGTCGCGCGCGGCGCGGAGGGGGCGGCCCTCCTCGCTCAACCCGCTTGGCCTGATTCCTCGTTGACGGGCGCGTTCGCGGAGCCTTTGACCGGGTTTATCCCGGCCAGGCAGTCCTGCTTGTTCTGGTAGCCCTCGCCGGAGTCGGCGATCCTGCGGCCGTTGGCCCCTTGAGGTACGACCGCCACTCGCCCTTGCGGTCTTTGTACATGTAGTACGCCATGAGACTCCCTCCTGTGGGTGAGAGGTTGCAGGTGCGCGAGGCGTGGGGCGCTTACCGCCTTGAGTATCAGTCGCCGCCCCGGCTCGTCCTGAACCGATTCTGTCATTGGGCCGCGCCCAACAACTCATTCAACCCGACGCCTCGATAGCAATAACTTTCATAGTTATGTAGTATCTTGTGGCTTGTGTGTAGGTCGGGCGTCCCAGTCGGCGAGCAAGCAGAAAGGCGCTAAGGTATGAATCCCACAGCTAAACTGCTGCTGCGGGTCGCGGTAGCAGCCGTCCTCGCGTCGGCCCCCGCACACCTGGTCACGGCTCGACAAGCTAGGCGGGGCGAACGCTCCCGCGAGATCCGCGACCGTGAGGCGCGTGCGCGTGAAGACCGCGAGCTACAAGTGAACCTCGGGATGTTAGAGGGGGCAGCCAACAGGCGTGCCGAGCGGCACTCGTCGCGGCAAATCTACGCGCAGATCAGCGAGGACTTTCTGCGCCTCCAGGTCGTTAACAGCAAACTGATGCAGGCCGTCTCAGAGGGCGGCGCGCTCGACCTCACATTCGTCGCGAAGTCGGCCTCCGAGATCAAGAAGAGGGCCGGACGGCTCAAGGATAATCTGATGCTGCCCGAGCCCGAGAAGGGCTCCAAGCGCCCCGCAGTAGAGGTCGGGGCTGAAGCCGGGCAACTGAGGTCATCGCTCTCGGCGCTGGGAGAGTTGATCTACGGGTTCGTGCGTAACCCCGTCTTCAAAGAGGCCAATGTGGCTGACGTCCAGATGTTAGCCAAAGCGCGGCGCGACCTCGAAGAGATCATCGAATTGAGCGGGCAGGTCAAGAAGAGCAGCGAAAAGTTGCATAAGGCTGAGAGGCCGTCACAGTGATCATTGGTAAGCCATGGCATGGGCCACCGAAACCTAAGGTTGAGAGGGCCACCGAGAAGGAAGCCGGTAAGTATTGAAGGGGCGTAGCTCGAAATCTTCAATCTCAGGTGAGAGGCTTCGGCGCGTCCTCCGCGGCGCGCCCGCCGGCGGTGCGCCCCCGCCACACCTCGACGAGCGCAGTGGTCACCACGACCGCCACCGGCCCCAGCACGAGCCCCGCCGAGCCGAACAGTATCAGCCCCCCGACCACCGAGAAGAAGACCAGCAGCGTGTGCATCCTGACGCGGTCGCCGACCAGCACCGGGTAGAGCAGGTTGTCTATCGCGCCGATGACGACCACTCCCCAGCCGGCGAGGACGAGCGCCTTCCACCAGCCGCCGGTCAGCGCGAGGAAGGCCGCGGCCGGTATCCACACGACCGGCGCGCCGAGCACGGGGACGAGCGAGAGCAGGAACATCACGAAGCCCCACAGCAGCGGCCCCGGCAGCCCCAGCCACCAGAACATCAGCCCGCCCAGGACGCCCTGTACCGAAGAGACGACGAAGGTGCCGTAGACGGTCGCGTGGATGGTGTCGCCTACCCGCGCGAAAATACTGTCGGCCTCGGGCGGCGACAGCGGCAGTAATGACCTGACGGCCTTCAGAATTGCGCGCCGGTCCCGCAGCAGGTAGAAGAGGGTGAAGAAGGTGATGACGAGCTGCGCCAGCGTCCAGAGCGAGCCGCCGACGAAAGAGGAGAGGTAAGGCCCAGCAGAGTTAACAACCCACTCGGCCGCGGCGCGCATGTCCGGCTTTGTCCCGAACCATCCGAGGGCGCGGGACAGTTGGGGATGGCTCTCCATAGCGGCCTGCAACTGCCCCGACTCGGCCTGCGCCCTCAAAGTCTCAGCCCCGCGCGACGCCTGACTCACCAACTGCTGGATCAGGAACATACCGGGTGTAACGATGAGGACGGCGACGAGCGCAACGGACAGCCCGGCGGAGGCGTTGGGACTCTTGACGCGTCTGGTGATCGTCTCGTGCAAAGGGTGGGCCACCACCGCCAGCGCCAGTGCCCAGGTGATCGCCGGCAGGAACGGGAGAGCGAGGCGGTAGCAGACGTAGAAGGCGAGGGCGGTCGCGACCATCAGCACGAGAGCCAGGGCCTGCTCCCGCGACAGCCACCCGCTGCTGGCCGGCGCGCGCGGCCCGGGTTGTTTCGATTCGGGCATCTGCGGTCAACCCTTCGGAATGAGGGGCGGCTTTAACTCAGGAGCCTGAAATATAACACACCTCTTCCGGGCCGGGTTGAGAGGCGGACGCGCCCGACCGGGCCCGGCGTGTTCACCGCCCCCAGCCGTGGTACTCCTGTGGTGAAGTGGGGAAGGAATGTTTGAGGCGCGGCGACCCCGTCGCGCATGGGTGCCGGCGAGGGCGCGGCAACGCGGAGACGGCCGCGGCCCTCCAAGAGAGGTGCGAGCGTCATACGCGCGCCGCCGATGGCCGGGGCATCCGCCGCCGAACCTTTCGCGCGCACATCACTCGGGAAAACACCCGGTATGAACCAGCAGAATATCCGAGCTCGAGTTGGGGTGAAGATGTACCGCACCCTCCGTCAAAGCAACCTCGCCCGGCGCGCCTTTACGGCGCAACTCCTCCTCCTGCTCATCGGCCTTGCCGGCCGCCCGGCCCCGGCGCAGTCGGGAGTCGCTCCCGAGGTTGGCATTAAGAATTTCGGCCGTTCATCACAGGTCAGTCAGACGGGAAGGATGATTACTTAGAGGCGGTGGCGGCCTTCTCCCTCTGGTTCAGCAGGACGCCGGAGTCGACGGTCTCGCCCGTGCGCGAGATGACCTGGAAGTGGAGGTGCTCGTCGGCGACCTCGACGAGCATGAAGGACATGTCGCGGTCGAAGGCCCTGGCCGTCAGCGGCGAGTTCTTCTTCACGTCGCCCTTGCGCAGCTTCCCGCCCGCGCCCGAGATGAAGTAGTAGATGCCCTTCTGCGGCTTGAGCCGCTCGTAGAAGTGCTCGTGCCCGGCGAGCACCACGTTGACCCCGTACCTCAGGAAGATCGGCTCGACCACCTCGCGCAGACCGGTCGAGGAGCCGTGCGCCTTGCCCGAGGAGTAGGGCGGGTGGTGGAAGAAGGCGACCTTCCACTCCGAGGTGTCTTTGGCGAGCTGCTCCTCAAGCCACTTCACCTGCCGCTTGTCCATGTAGTTGCTGTTCAGAGAGTAGAAGGCGACGTTCCCCTTCTTGAAGCGGAAATACTCCTCGCCCTTCATGTTGAAGTGGTCGTAGAAGCGCTGGTTCGACTCGTCGTGGTTGCCGAGCGTGGCGTAGAACGTGACCTTCTGGTCGAGCAGCGGCCGGTAGATGTCCTCGAACTTCCGGCGGAAGTCGGCCGGCTTCTCGCCGCCGTACATGTTGTCGCCGAGCATTAGGACGAACTCGTAGGGGAAGGCCGCGCGGTAGCGCAGCATCACGTCGGCCACCTCCTTCTGCTGCCTGCTGCCCGTGCCCGTGTCGCCGATGACGAGGAAGCGCACCGAGTCCTTCTTGTTGGGCAGGGTCAGCGGGAAGGCCGGGGCGGCCGCGGCGGGCGAGGCCGCGCGCGCGTTCCCGTTATCGCCGGAGTAGCTTTGTCCGCGGGCGTCTAACACCAGGCCGCCGAGCGCGAACGCCGCGGCCGCCAACGCCGAAGCGAGGAGCCGTCTCATACCTTAAACCCCCTTCGCGAATCCCACCTGACGCGCACCCGCCTACGGGAGTGCGTTCGTCATGTAGTCAACGATCAGGCCGTTCTCCCTGTCGACGAGCAGGAGGTTGCGGCCGACGAAGCGATACCTCACCTGCTTGGGCAGTTGCGGCAGGTTCAGCAGCAGGGTCGGCGGCATCTCCACCAACTCCTTCGTCTCCGGGTAGGTGTAGTTGACGCGCACGGGCACGCCCTTCGTCTCCGCCTCGAAGACCGTCTCGCGCAACTCCGCCCGATCCTTCCCCTGGAACGTCCTCCTGATCAGCGAGCGGATGAGGGCGGCGGCCTCGGGCGTGAACACGTCGCCGTGCTTCGCGCCCGAGCGCGCCGCCCTCACCATCTCCTGGAATGACTTCTTGTGCGTCGCGATCTGCTCGGGCGTGGCGTCCTTCGGCAGCTTCGGCAGCTTCTCCTCCAGCCGCTCGCGCAGGTCGGCGTACTCCTTCACACGCTTCTCGAAGGCGGAGGCCACCTCCCTGTCCGCATCCGAGAGCGCGGGCTGCGCGCCCTGGGTCTGCGCGAAAGCAGGGGCGGCGAGAAGCGAAGCAGGCGTGAGCGTCAGGCAAAATATGACGGCCACGGCCGCCGCGAAACCAGCACACTCTCTGATGTTCTTTTTCATCGGCCAACAAAATTGCAAACAAGGTGCCACCCGTATGCTGGTGCTGTCTTACGCGTTGCTGACTGCCAATTCATGTAAATCTAAGAGGATGCGATGAGAAAGAAGTGGCGGCCATGTGCAGCAGGCGTACGGAAGCGAACGCTTGTAGAACGTCCTGATACTCACTCGATGACATGGGCGCGGTGGAGGGCCGGTGAACGCTCCGGCAAACCGCGGGAAAGCTTTGATTAACAATCGGAAGAGGAGGGCGGCAGGATGTCTTACTTCTAAAGAAGGCGTGTACTTTGATGATACGCCATAGCCACGCCTGGGCCGACTGCGCCTCGGGGTGCTGCCCGTTAAGTCAATGAAGCAGTTCCTTTTAAGTGGCGAATAAGTTCAATTAACCCGCCGTGGCACACCGCGCGCATAGGGCGGTCAGTGTCGAGTCCTGTCTTAGAAAAACATCTCGCGCGTGCGGGCCCGAGTTATACGGGAGGAGTTTTTGATGCGCCTATCACGAAAGACGAGCCTGTCGGCTCTTCTGCTGGCATTGTTCGCCTTATGCCTCCAGCCGCCCGCCTCCGCACAGAAATCAGGAAAAGATAAAGAACGATCCGCCGCGCCCGTCCTCTGGCGCGACCCGGGTGACATCGCGTCGCGCGACCTGCGCTACGGGCCGGGGTCGGCCGAGCTGGCGCCCGCCGCCCCGTTCACCTTCGTCGAGGAGGTGAAGAAGGGCGAGTCGCCGAAGTTCAAAGTCCGCGACGCGCGCGGCGTCGAGTGGAATGTGAAGCTCGGCCCCGAGGCGCAGGCCGAGACCGTCTCGACGCGGCTCGTCTGGGCCGTCGGTTACTTCGCCGAGGAGGCTTACTACTTCGATGAAGTGCGCGTGGAAAACATGCGTGGCCTGTCCCGCGGCCGTGAGTACGTCGCCGGCCACGTCGTGCGCAGCGCCCGCTTCGAGCCTAGGCGCGGGGACTTCAAAGAGGGGCCGGAGTGGAGCTGGCGCGACGGGCCCTTCGAGGACTCGCGCGAGATGAACGGGCTTAAGGTGCTGATGATCCTCTTGAACAACTACGACGCGCGCAAGGGTAACAACCATATCCTCTACACCGACACGCCGGCCGGGCGAGAGGCCCGCTACGTGGTGACCGACCTCGGGGCGACGCTCGGCCGCGCCGGGGGCCTCGGCGGCAAGCGCACCAAGAACGACCTGGAGGCGTTCCTCTCGACGAAGTTCGTCCGCGGCGTCGACGAGGGCGACGGCGTCGTCGAGTTCGACTACGACACGCGGCCCCGGGGCTTCGGCCACCTGTCAGTCCTGCACCCGAAGTATTACCGCGGCGAGGTGAAGAAGGAGAAGGCGATGCGCGGCATCCCCGTCGAGCACGCGCGCTGGGCCGGGTCGCTCCTCGCGCAGCTCACCGACGAGCAGCTCCGCGACGCCTTCCGCGCCGCCGGCTACGACCAGGCCACGATGGACGGCTTCGTGGCCGCCATCCGCGGGCGCATCAACCAGCTCACGAGTCTGCACAGCATCTCCCCGGCCGCCGACGAGGTCGGGAGAAAGAGGAACGATCTGTAGAGGTGAAGCCATGTCTCCAAGTGGAAGAGTCCGCCTGTCATTCGTCATAGCCCTCGTCCTGACCTTCGGTCTCTCCCTGCCGGCGCTCGCCGTCCAGAAGGGAAAGAAGAAGAAGGAGGCCCCGCGGGGGACGCCCGTGCTGTGGCGCGACCCCGGCAACGTCTCCGCGCTCGACCTCTTCCACGGGCCGGGCGGCCCTGCGATGAAGCCCGACCTGAGCCGCCTCACCTTCATCGAGGAGGAGACGGGCGGCTACTCGAAGAAGTACCGCGTGAAGGACGGAAGGGGCCGCGTCTGGGTCGCCAAGATCGGCAAGGAGGCCCAGCCCGAGACGGCCGCGACGCGGCTTTTGTGGGCCGCCGGCTACATGCCCGAGATTACCTACCTCGCCCCGCGTGTCACCATCCCCGGCAAGGGCGAGTTCGAGAACGTCCGCTTCGAGGCGCGGCCCGAGAACGTGAAGCGTTTCGACGAGTGGCTCTGGGAGAGCAACCCGTTTACGGGGACGCGCGAGCTTCAGGGCCTCAAGATCATGATGGCGCTCATCGAGAACTGGGACCTGAAGGACTCGAACAACCGCATCCTGGCGGTGAGCGGGGCGAGGGGCAATGAGCTGCGCTACGTCGTCAGCGACCTCGGCGCGACCTTCGGCAAGACCGGCGGGCAGAACTCGCCGATGGACTTGATTCGCAGCGTCAAGGGGAGCCGCAACGAGCCGGAGGACTACGCCGGCGACAGGTTCGTCGAGGGCGTCGAGGGGGGCCACGTCAAGCTCCACTTCAGCGGCAAGAACAGCGACCTGATGCGCGGCATCACGGTCGCGGACGCGAGGTGGCTCGGGGCGATCCTCTCGCGCCTCTCCGACCGGCAAATACAAGACGCCTTCCGCGCGGCCAACTACGGCCCCGAGGAGGTGCGTCTGCTTTCGGCGGAGGTCAGGCAGAGGATCAACGAATTGGTGGGCCTCCGGAGATAGTCGCCGCGTCCGGCGCCGCCCGCGCCAGGCCGGGGCGCCATACGAGCGGGCTGAGAGGAAGGGGGGGTTGGCGTGCGACCCGACCGTCTGGTAGATGATGAACTGATCACGCCAACTAGAGAAGGTGGGGCCGCGCAAACGTATTCGTTAGCATTCGTTTGCGTGCTCGGCTTGATAGCCGGCGGGGCCGCCGGTAACGACTTACGAACTCGTCGGCGTGCTCACGTCGAAGGCCCGCGGGAATAGGGCCCCGCGGGCCTTCTTAATTCCCACCCCTGAGCTTAGGAGGGAAAGCTAATCACGCTACTAGGCAAGGCGATGTCGCCGTCCATAAACCGCAGCCGGGGCCACCGGTGACTCTCCGGGAATCTTACCTGTGAAGCGGAATAAACTCCGCGGCGGAGGCGCGTCGATAGATGCACTCAGAAGTGGTAGCCGAGGCCGAAGACCCCGTGGTGCGTGCGCAGAAGCGATTCCACCCTGCCGGAGAATATTTCTCCCCGCTGCCTGGTACGGGTGAACTTGTATTCGCCGAGGGCGTACAAGCCCCGCCACAGCCTGAACTCCGCCCCGCCGGCAGCCTGCCAAGCCACCCGACCCAGCTCGTACTGCTCCTGGGACTGCCCTTCGACGTTGCTCTCAGTATGCGGCAGGGTCGGCCCGACCCCGGCGCGGACCGCGAGGATTAGACGACCCTCCGGCGAGTCCGCGCCGCGCTTCACGCCGCGACGCGCCGCCACGTTAAAGAGTAGGAGGTTGACGCCGTGCGAGATGGAGTACTGCTGGACGATCTCCCCGAGAGCTAGTTCGCGGTCAATCAGGGCTCCGCGCCGCAGGCCGGTGACGCGAACTTGTTGTCCGGGGTTCGAGAACACCTTCAGGTGAATGAATTCCGCCTCGAACCCGAGGAAAGAGGCCCTCGGTAGGAAGTAGCCGCCGCGGAAGCCGTAGTAGAGCGGAGGGTCGAACGACCTCGACTGAAGACGGACGCGCTCGAAGGTCAGGTCATTTCCCAGGGCAGGCTGCGAGACTCTGAGGGAGGTGTCGCCCGTGTGCGCGCCGCCGACGTAGGCGGCGACGACCCACCCGCCCCGATCCTCCTGCGCCGCCGAGGTTTGATTGCCTCGGGCCGTCGGACTTTTTTCCGCCGCTTTACCCCCGTTTTCGCCGCCGTGGGCAAAGAGGTGCGCGGAGTCCGGGGCGGCGGGGTCTTGGGCGAAGGCGGACGCCGAGAGGATGAGGAGAGAGATTATGAGGGGTATTAGTTTTGTGCGACAGATCATTGTGATGACTCCCCGTGCTAGCACTCACGTATGAGTGTATCGGCGTGTGAAGAGAATGAGAAGCGCCTCATGCCGTGCTTCCGGTAGTGTTTCAAAAATAGCGTTTCAGGTATGATCGCCTTTACCCTGTTGTAACTCGCTAATTTCGACCCGCAGCCCCGCGATCTCCGCCCGACGAGCTTCTATCAATTTCATGCCGGCCAGCTCCGCCCCTTCGTCCTCCGCGTCCCGCCCGACGAAGAAGGTGGCGAGCGCGGCCGCCGTCATCCTTTCTTTCGCGGGTTTCGCGCTCGCGGGCCTGACGGGCTGGCTCGGCGGCGAGCTGGTCGACCGGCACGCCGTGGGAGTGGACGACGGGGCGAACCTCGACTCGCCGCACTCACTCTCCGGCCGGCCGGCCGACGATGGCGCGGCGGCCGCTCCGCGGGCTTGACCTTCCGGCGAAAGGGAGCGCGCCAATGGCACACACGGCCGCCGACGTGCTCGTCGAGGGGCTTCTCGACTGGGGCGTGGACACGGTCTTCTGACGACGGGCGGCCTGGGGCTGCTCGGCACAACCCCGTCGTAGGAGGCGATGGACGGGAGCCAGAAGTTCAGTTGCTCGGGGACGCTCTCGGGTGAACAGTTGCAGGTTCGAGCAACCGAAGCTCCAGCGAGCTGTTCCAGACAAGGAGCCTCTTCTTATCTCACGTCGATGTTTGCAACACAGCCCCGCGACGGCCCTGTCACAATGAAACTGCTGTCAGCCAAATTGACCGGATCACGTCAACCTCATCATCTTACAGGGAGCGCCGCAACGTGCATCGTCCCTTGATTCTTTAGGATTATCTCCAAAAACTCACCCGCCTCACCCTTCCGGGCCAGTGGCACGTGATTAGCCATGTGATGTGCGCTCGCTGTCTCCGGCGAGCGCGCTCTTTCATCGCATGCGTCACCGATAAAGGCTCACTCCTCGCGAAAGTGGGAGGCGGCAAGTGCTCACCAGCCTAAGTCCACAGGATATGGCAGTGGGAGTTCCCGAAGGGGCGCGGCCTCCGACCAGACCCGACGCACGACCGGCCAGTCGGAGGAGAGCTGGTAAGCATTAAAGCTTAGGGAACACTACCATGCGCCCCCAAGGTAAATCTTCTGGCCTGACATGGCTCACCCTTCTTTCGCTATTTGTGTCGCTTTTAGCCGGCGGCACGTTTAGCGGCCCCGCCAGCGCTAGGAACGGCAAAGGCGCAGCGCGGCAGGTCTCGCGAACTCCGACGTCCGGCGGCGAGGAGACGGCGCTCGAAGCGCTGCCTAAGTTCGCGCGAAACCTGACCGAGGCCGCGCGACAGAGATACTTCATACCCTCCGCCGAGCACGAAGCGGCAGTCCGGCGCACCCTGCGTGTACTCTCTCAGACTGGTGGGAACAACCCCATCCTGCTGGACGAGACCGGCATCGCCAGAAGCGTCGTGGTCGAAGGTGTCGCGCTGAAGCTGGCTGCGGGCGAGGCCCCGCGG
>JALZHT010000024.1:0-7118 GCA_030860645.1 Acidobacteriota bacterium | reverse complement strand
GGCCTCGCCGGCACGCAACTCTGGCAATTAAACCTGAATGCACTGCTCGCCGGGACGGAGGATAATGCGGAAGTCGTCAGCCGCCTGAACGCCGTCCTGGCCGAAGTCGCGCGCGCCAACGGGCGGCACGTCCTCTACGTCGACGAACTCACGTCGCTCGTCGGGCCGAGTCCCGCACTCGGGGAGGACGTGGCCGCGGCTTTACGCGACGCGCTGGCGCGGGGCGGACTGCGCAGCATAGGGGCGGCGTCGCCCGCGCAGTACGAGGCGGCCGTGTCTCACGACCCGAAATTGCGCCGCTACTTTCGCGGGGTCAGCGTCGGGGCGGGGCCTGACGAGTTGGCCGAGAAAGATTCCGAGGAAGCCGAGAAGGGGTTTGTGGGCGACAAGGTGTCGCCCGACCTGCGCGAGCTGTTGCGGGGCGCCGACGCCGGCGGGCGGGCGAAAATTATTCTTCAGGCCGACGACGTGAATGACGCCGGGCTGCGCGAGCTCCTCCGCCGCAACGGGGTGAAGGTGAACGCGGCGATGGCGGGGCTCGGGGCGCTGGAGGTCGAACTCCCGCTGCGCGCCGTGGAGCAGGTCGCGGCCAGCGACAGGGCGAAGCACCTCTCCCTCGACAGGGAGGTCAAGTTCCTCGGCCACCTTGAGACGACGACCGGCACGGAGGCGATGCGCCTCCAGGCCGGCAACTCCGGCCTCGACGGCACGGGGATCGGCATCGCCGTCCTCGACTCCAGCATCTTCAACTCCCACCTCTCCTTCATCGGCAAGGACGGCAACAAGCGCATCGTCGCGGACGTGGACTTCACCGGCAAGGGCATGAACACCGACGACCCTTACGGCCACGGCACGCACGTCGCCGGGCTGCTCGCCGGCAGTTCTTACAAAGACCCCAAGGCGCTCAACGCCTACCGCGGCGTCGCGCCCAACGCGAAGCTGATCAACCTGCGCGTGCTCGATGACAAGGGGGCGGGCACCACTTCCGGCCTGCTCAAGGCCCTCGACTGGGTCCTGAACAACCGCACCAGGTACAACATCCGCGTCGCCAACCTCAGCCTGGGCACGCACGCCGTCGAGTCTTACCGGAACGACCCTCTGTGCCGCGCCGTCCGCAGGCTCGTGGACGCGGGGGTGGTGGTGGTGGCCGCCGCCGGCAACAACGGGAAAGACGGGTCTGGGCACGAAGTCTACGGCCTCATCCACTCGCCCGGCAACGAGCCTTCGGCGATCACGGTCGGGGCGTCGAACACCATGGGCACTGACGCGCGCGGCGACGATCTGATCGCCACCTACAGCTCGCGCGGGCCGACGCGCAGCTTCTGGAAAGACGCGGCCGGCCTCAAGCACTACGACAACCTCATCAAGCCCGACCTGGTCGCGCCCGGCAACAAGCTGGTCGCCGCGCAGGCCAAGGAGAATTACCTGATCGAGACCAACCCGCAGCTCGACGCGGCGAGGACGACCGACGATGCTAAAGACTTGATGTACATGAGCGGCACGTCAATGGCGACGCCGGTCGTGGCGGGCGCGGCGGCCCTGATGCTCCAGGCCAACCCGTCGCTCACGCCGAACATGGTCAAGATGATCCTCATGTATACGTCGCAGCCGCTCAAGGGCTACAACTTCTTCCAGCAGGGCGCGGGCCAGCTCAACGTCGAAGGCGCGATCAGGCTCGCCAGGCTCGTCCGCACCGACCTCGCCTGGGCCGTCACGGCGCAGGGCACGCCGCTGCTCAACGCGGTCACGCCCCCCACGGCCAGCACGACCATCGCCGGCCACACCTTCGTGTGGGCACAGGGCATCCTACTCAACCACCACTACGCGACCGGCACTAACCTCATCATGCAATACCAGACCGTCTACGGCACCGGCATGGTCTTAGGCGACGGCATGGTGTTGGGCGACGGGATGGTCTTAGGCGACGGGATGGTGCTCGGCGACAACGTCATAACGAGCGACGGGATGGTGCTCGGCGACGGCGTGGTCTTTATGCCGAGTGCAGATTTGCTCGGCGACGGGATGGTCTTAGGCGACGGGATGGTGCTCGGCGACGGCATCCTGATGAGCGACGGGATGGTGCTCGGCGACGGCATGGTGTTGGGCGACTCCGCCCTGCAAGCCATGTCCGCGATGTTGGGCGGCGACGACACGCCGCACATGCCGCCGGCCCAAGAGCCGTAACGCAAAAGCGGCGGGGGTTGGCCCCAACCGCCCCCGCCGCCGTCTTTCACAACCACGACCCGCTCGGTCCGATCCGCTTTGCCCCGCCCCCTCTCCATCCGCCGCGCGCTATAAAACAGTTCCCCGGACGGGGGTTTCGAACGTGGAGAGTCAATTCACAATTAAACCACTCGGCGGCGCGCAAGAGCGCGAAGCCCTCGCGTTTCTCGCCGCCCGCCCTGTCCACACGGCCTACCTGCGCGGCCTCATCCGCGATCACGGCGTGAGCAGCCCCCGGAACCGCGGCGACTTCTACGCGTGCGTGGGGGGAGGCGAGGTCAAGGGCGTAGCCTTGCTGGGCCACGCGACAGTAATCGAGGCGGAAGAAGACGCGGCCGCCGCCGCGTTCGCGCGCTTCGCCCTGGGGCGCCCTTACCCGAGGATAATCAGGGGTGAGCGGCGCATCGTCCGGCAGTTCTGGCGGCAGTACCAATCCGGGGGCGACCTGCCGCACCGGCTCAATCACGAACTCTTACTCGCGCAGCGGAAGCCCTCGGAAGATATCCGGCCGGCAACGGGGCTGCGCCCGGCGTCCGCCGCCGACCTGCCGCTGCTGGTGGAGGTGAACGCCGAATTGATCCGCGAAGAGGGCGGGGCGAACCCTCTGGAGCGTGACCCCGCAGGGTTCAGGCGGCGGCTCCTGGAGCGGATCGAGCGCGGGCGCGTCTGGCTTTGGAGAGACTCGGGGCGGCTGGTCTTCAAGACGGACGTGCTGGCCGACACCCCCGAGGCCGTGTACATCGAGGGCGTTTACGTCGCGCCGGAGGAGCGTGGGCGCGGCGTCGGGGTGCGTTGCCTCGCCCAACTGGGCGGGCTATTGCTGGAGCGTTCGCGCGCCGTCTGCCTGACTGTGAACGAGTCAAAGGACGCCGCCCTGTCGCTCTACCGCAAGGCGGGTTACGAGACACACTGCGAGTACGCGACCATCCACCTCAGCCCGGCGGGGGAGGCCGCGGCGGCGTGAGCGCCGCGCACGGCACGAAGGCTATGAGCAGGCAGGAATTCTTCAGGCCCTACCAGTGGACGGTCGTCGCGGCCGGCGCGCTCATCACCCTCTGGGGGGTGAACCGGCTGCCCCTGGCGCAACTCGACTTGCGGTTTCTGCTGCTCGCCCTCATCACCGTCGGCATCAGCTCGCGCATCGCCGTCAAGATTCCGCGCTACGACACCGACATCACCGTCTCCGACACCTTCATCTTTCTCGCCCTGCTCAGCTACGGCGGCGAGGCGGCGGTGTTGCTGGCCGCGGCCGAGGGCGTCATCGCCGGCTTCCGCATCAGCAAGAAGAAGAAGCCCGTCACCATCCTCTTCAACTCGGCGCTGGCCGCCTCCTCGACGTTCGCCGCCGTGTGCGCCTCGCTCCTGTTCTTCGGGGCGACGACGGAACTGCCCCGGCGCGGCTCCGCCAACTTCCTCGCGGCCCTGTGCGTGTTGGGGCTGACGCAGTACGTCTTCAACAGCGGCATGGTGGCCGTGGGGCTGGCGCTCAAGACCGGGCAGCGCGTCTGGCAGACGTGGGTGAAGAACTGCCTGTGGTCGTCGCTCACCTACTTCGTCGGGGCGGCCCTGGCGGGCGCGATGGTCAACTTCTTCGACTCGAAGGGCTTCTACGCCCTGCTGGTCGCGGTCCCCGTCATCTGGGCGGTCTACTATACCTACGACAAATACCTCGAAGACATCAAGGCCACGGCCGCCCAAGCCGAGCAGGCCGAAAGGGCGCGGGCCGAGGCCGAGCACGCGCGCGCCGAGGCCGAGCACGAGCGCGCCGAACTCGCCGAGCGCCACGTCGAAGAGCAGAGGCACTACATCGCGGAACTCGAACGCGTCAAGAAGCAACTCGAAGAGAGCCGCGAGCACTTCCGCCACGCGGCGTTCCACGACTCACTGACGGGGCTGCCGAACCGCGCCCTCTTGGCCGATCACCTCAGGCTCTCGATTGAGCGGGCGAGGAGGCGGGCCGACCACCTCTTCGCCGTCCTCTTCCTCGACCTCGACCGCTTCAAGAACATCAACGACTCGCTCGGCCACGCGGCGGGCGACCGCCTGCTCGTCGAGGTCGCGCGGCGTCTGGAGACCTGCATGCGCCCGACCGACACGGTGGCGCGGCTCGGCGGCGACGAGTTCGCCGTCCTGCTCGACGGCCTCGACTCGAACGAGGACGCCGTCCGCGTGGCCGAGCGCGTCCAGGAGGAGTTGGCGCGCCCGCTCTACCTCGACGGGCACGAGGTCTACACCACGGCCAGCATCGGCATCACCATCTGCACCGCCTACTACGACGATCCCGAGAACATCCTCCGCGACGCCGACACGGCGATGTACTACGCGAAGGAGAACGGCAAGGCGCGCTACGAGCTGTTCGACGCCGCGATGCACGCCAGCGTGGTGGCCCGCCTCCAGCTCGAAAATGACCTGCGGCGCGCCGTCGAGAACCACGAATTTTTTGTCCACTACCAGCCCATCATCGCCCTCGGCACGGGCAGGGTCGCAGGCTTCGAGGCGCTCGTCCGCTGGCGGCACCCGGAGCGCGGATTCGTGTCGCCGGCGGAGTTCATCCCCCTGGCCGAGGAGACCGGCCTGATTGCCGATATCGGCGACTGGGTGCTGTACGAATCGTGCCGGCAGATGAGCGAGTGGCGGCGCGAGTTGCCGCCGCATTCCGGCCTCACCGTCAGCGTCAACCTCTCAAGCAAGCAGTTCACACAGCCCGACTTAATCGGGCGGATCGCGCATACTTTGCGTGAGACCGGCCTCCCGCCTCAGTTCCTGAAGCTGGAGATTACCGAGAGCGCCGTCATGGACAACGCCGAGGTCGCCGCCTTGATGCTGATTCAGTTGCGGGAAAAGGGCATTCAGCTCAGCATAGACGATTTCGGCACCGGGTACTCCTCCCTGAGCTACCTCCACCGCTTCCCGGTCGATACGTTGAAGATTGATCGTTCCTTCGTCGGCAGGATGGGCGAGGGGGGCGAGAACACCGAGATCGTGAGAACCATCGTCACGCTGGCCTCGAATCTGGGGATGGCGGTGATCGCCGAAGGCGTCGAGACTCGGGAACAGCACGAGCAGCTTAATGCGCTGAAGTGTGAGTACGGGCAGGGGTATCTGTATTCAAGGCCGGTCGACGCCGACGCCGCGCTGGCATTAATCCGGGAAAGCCAACGGGCCCAAATCCCCCCCTTCGACCCACACGTCCCCGAACAAACGCGCCCTCGCGTCGCCGACATGGTCGCCGCATAGACGAAAGCCATGAAAGCTAGCGAGGCGACGAACACTTGCCGGCGCGGGCGCGGGCGGCGCGGCGATGTGGGCCGTCGAGAGTAGATGCCTCCCTGCGGGGCGTCGCTTCCTGTGGTGGACGTGCATGTCAGCGGGGCCGACCAACTACCATTCCTGGCTCTACTCACCTCGGCCCTGACCGCCATTCCAGCCGCTTCCGGCCTTGGAGGCAAACCCCCATTTTATAGCGCCCTGAGCCTCTCAGGTCGCCAAGCCTACGTGCCGCAGCAGGCTTACGAAGCGCGCCTCCCCGCTGAGGGCCTTGAAATCCGGGTCGACCCGCAGACTGGTGACATTAAGGTCGCGTTCGCTGACCGCCTGTTCGAGGAGCGCCAGGGCGCGTTCCGACTCGCCGAGGGTGACGTGGATGGCGGCGACGTTATACGGCGCGACGTAGCGCGCCGGGGCCATCCCTTCTAATTCTTTCAACATCAGGCGTGCGTCGCCGACCCGGCCGGCCGCCGCGTAGGTCACGCCGAGCGCCGCGACGGCGTACGGCTCACGGCCCGTCATGTCGATCACCCTTCCGAATTCCGCCGCGGCCTCCTCGTACAGCCCCTTCTCCTTGTAGGCCAGCCCGAGGTGGTAGTGAAAGAGGAAGTGCTCGGGGTGGGCTTCGAGCGTCCTCAGGTGCTGGCGGATGGCCGCGTCGTAATCGCGCGCGGCGTAGTGGAAGACGCCGAGTTTGTTGTTGATGATCGCCGACCCCGGGTCGATGCTGCGCATGTGTTCGAGGTGCGCGAGGGATTCGCCGAAGCGCTCGAACTTCCACAGCAGCGTGGCGTACCACAGGCGCGCCGATTCGTGATGCGGGTTCAAGGCTACCGCCCGCCGGAACGCGGCCTCCGCCCGGCCCCAATCCCAGTCATAATTCGCGAGGGTGTAACCGAGCGCGGCGTGCGCCTCCGGCAGAGCCGCGTCGAACGAGAGCGCTTTCTCCGCAGCCTCCCGGGCCCGCGGGTAACATTCGCCGGGCGGCAGGATGTTCCAGGGCGGGAGGAAGTTATAGCAATCGGCGAGCCCCGCGTAGGCGAGTGCGAAAGTGTGGTCGCGGGCGATGGCACTCTCGTAGCACTCGATGGCCCGCCTGAACCCCTCCGCCGTGCGCACGTTCCAGAAATGGCGCCCCTTCAGGTACTCGCGGTAGGCGCTGACACTCCTGGTGTAGCGCTTCGTCAGCAGCCCCCCCTGCTCGGCGCTCAACTTCAGAGTGAGGGCGCGGGCCACCTGACCCGAGATCGAATCCTGCACGTCGAAGATGTGGGTGAACTCCGTGTCGAACTTGTCGGCCCAGATCGGCGCCCCGTCGTGGACGCTGACCGCCTGGACGGTCACGCGCACACGCGACCCCGCCTGCTGCACGCTGCCCTCGATCACGGCCTCGACGCCCAGCTCGCGGCCGGCGGCCACCGAATCCCGGTCGGGGCCGGTGAACTTGCGGACGGCGCTCGTGGGCCTGACGATGACCGCCCCGGTGTTGCCGAGTTGGGTGATGAGCGCGTCGGCCAAGCCGATCCCCAGGTAGTCCTCGCTCAGCCCCGCGCCGTGCGTGACGAACGGGAGGACGGCAACAGCCCCCGGCACGTGTGGCCCGCCCGGCGAGTCGGGCCGGGGCGCGC
>JALZHT010000346.1 GCA_030860645.1 Acidobacteriota bacterium | reverse complement strand
GCCCGGCGCAGGTAGGTGAGGACGCGCGCCTCGTCGCCGTTCCTGACCCAGACGACCTCGCCCTGCTGGAGCGCCGGGTGCGCCTTGCGCAGCGCGATCATCCGCTGGTAGAAGCGCGGGAAGTGGGGCCGGCGCTTGACGATGGGCCAGAAGATCAGCAGCCGCTCGAAGAGCGCCGGGTCGCCCGACTCGGCCGTGTCGCCCACCTCCATCCCGTTGTAGAGCATCGGCACGCCGTCGAGCGTGAGCATCAGCGCCGAGGCGGCGAGCGCCGCCGGCTCGCCGAAGCGGGCGATGGCCCGCCGCTCGTCGTGGTTGTCCGAGAAGCGCATGCGCAGCGCGCCGCGCGGGTACTTGGCGGCGTCGGCCTCCCACGTCGCGCGCACCGCCGAGGCCGGGCGGCGGCCGTGCAGCACGTCGGTGAGCGTGCCGTGCATCGGCCACGCGTAGTCGAAGTCGAAGGCGCGCACCAGAAGTTCCGGCCGGTCTGACTCGGCGAGCAGCGCGATGTCCGGCTTCGCCCGCTCCAGTTCCGCGCGCGCCTGCTCCCAGAAGTCAGTGGGCACCTCGGCGGCCACGTCGCAGCGGAAGCCGTCGAGGTCGAACTCGCGCACCCAGTGGACGAGCATCTCCGTCATGTACCTGCGCAGGGCCGGGTTGTCGTAGTTCAACTCGGCCACGTCCGTCCAGTCGTGCGGCGAGTTGATCTGCCCGGTGCGGGGGTCGCGGACGTAGAACTCCGGCGTCTTCATCATCACGCTGTCCCAGGAGGTGTGGTTGGCGACGACATCTATGATGACCTTCAGGTCGCGGCGGTGCGCCTCGCGCACGAGCCGCTTGAAGTCCTCGGCCGTGCCGTAGTCCGGGTTGATGCCGTAGTAGTCGCGCACGGCGTAAGGGCTGCCGATGGTGCCCTTCTTCTTCTCCCGGCCGAGCGGGTGGATGGGCATCAGCCAGAGGATGTTGACGCCGAGTTCCTTGAGGCGGTCGAGCTGCGCCGCGACGCCGTCGAAGTTCCCCTCGGCCGAGAAGACGCGCGGGAAGATTTCGTAGACGACGCCGTTGCGCACCCAGGCGGGCACGTCCGAGCGCGCCGCCTCTTTCGAGAAGTCGCGCGCCGGCTGTTGCCCCGGCGACGGCGCGCACGGGAACAGCACGGCCGCGGCGATGAAAAGGCTCAACGCGCAGGCTCGCAAACTGGTTCTGCTCATCTTCGTCACGGCCCTTCAGGTTAGGGCGACCCGGGCGACAAGCGCCTCGGCCGCCGGAGTGTCCGCGCGGCGCAGCGCGCGCAGTTGCCGTCCGGCTCCGTCACCCGCAAGACGACCTCCGCGGCCTCGCCGCCCGGCGGCACTTCCACCCACTCGGCGTGCATCTGGCCCGCGCCTTCGAGATTGATGTATGCCCCGACGAGATAGTCGAAGCCCGCGAAAGCCCTGAGCGAAAAGACGCCCTGCGCGTCCGTGACGCGGCCGCCGACGCGCCCGTCACTCACCAGATAGAAGTTGGCCTCCGCGCAGCCGCGGTCGCCGATTTTCACCTCCTGCGACGGCTGGTGCGAGGTCACCCCCGCGGGCGGGCGCAGTTCGACCTTGTAGGTGCCGGGCCGCAGCCCCGTGAGACGGTAACGCCCCTGCGCGTCCGTGACGACTTCCCTCTTCTGCCCCTCGCCCGAGACGGAAAGGGTCGAGGAGGGCACGCCGTCGTACTCCGGCGACGCGTCCGCGTCGCGCCGCCGCTCGCGCAAGACCCTGCCCGCGATCTGGACGCCGGCGGGCATCGAACCCAGCCCGCTCAGGAACTCAAGGTCTTCGGCCGCCGCGAGGTAAGGGCGCGTGCGCGAGCAGATGCCCGTGGTGAGTCGGCCGCTCCCCGCGCTGTGGTAGGCGTAGACGAGGTACTTCTCGCCCCGCCGGAAGTTGTAGCCGCAGTCGCCGCCGCCCGTCCCCGTCGCAACTTCGACCTCGTGGCCCGCGACGCCGAGGAACGCCTGCTCCACCGAGAACCTGAAGACCCTCGGCGAGAAGTCGTACGAGCCTTCCTCCCGCTTGTTCGTCTTAAGGCCCGTCACCGTCCCCACGAAGACGGCCGAGGCCCGCCCGTACTCGTGGCAGGGCGGGACGGGGCCGATGCACGAACACGCGAGCGCGCGCCCCGCGCCCAGCAAACAGGCGGCCGCCGTAAAGAGCAGGACGATGATTTTCTTTCGCATGACTTCACCCCCCGCGCCGGCCGAGCGGCGCGCTCAGCGGGCCTTGCCCTCCTCGTCAATGAGGCCGGTGCTCGGGACGGGCTGCGCCGACTGCTGCACCATGTAAGCCTCCTCTTCGTCGCCGCGGATGACGGCGCTCTCCGGCACGTCGCGGTCGGCCGTGTCGCGCACCAGCGAGACGCAGAGCGCCGCCAGCAGCAGGCACGCGCCGCCCGTCATGACGACGAAGAGCGGGGCGCGCGGGTTGTCGGGGCCGAAGACGGCGCGGATGGCCGGGCCGAAGGTGAACGAGGCGATGATCTCCGGGATCACGATGAAGAAGTTGAAGACGCCCATGTAGACGCCCATCCGCGCCGGCGGCAGCGCCCCGGCCAGGATGGCGTAGGGCATCGAGAGGATCGAGGCCCACGCGATGCCGACGCCGACCATCGAGAGGAGCAGCACCATTTTGCTCTGGATGAAGTAGACCGAGAGCAGCCCGGCCGCGCCGCAGACGAGCGCGGCGGCGTGGACGGTCTTGCGGCTCGTGGCGCGCGCGAGCGGCGGGAGCGCGAAGGCGACGAGGAAGGTGACGATAGAGTAGACGGCGAAGGCGTTGCCGCCCCACGCCTGCCCGTCAACGAAGCGCGGGTCGCGCTCGCTGGTCGCGCCGAAGACGTGGTAGGAGGTCATCAGCCCGAAGAACATCCACATGCAGAAGAGGCCGAGCCACGTGAAGAACTGGACGACGGCGAGCTGCTTCATCGTCGTCGGCATCTCGCGGATGGCCGAGAAGATTTCGCGGAACCCGGCCGCGGCCCCCCTGTGCTCACGCCGCTTGCGCTCGAACTCCTCCATGTCCTCGGGCGGGTACTCCTTCGAGGTCAAGACCGTCCAGAGGACGCAGACGAGGAAGGCCACCGCGCCGATCTTGAAGGCGTAGGTGACGCTCGGCGGGATGGCGTCGGCCCCGGCCCCGCCCTGCCCGGCGTCGAGGCCCTGGCTGCGGAAGATGAACGGCAGGATGTTGGCGAGGGTCGCGCCGATGCCGATGAAGAAGCTCTGCATGACGAAGCCGGCGGTGCGCTGGTCGGCGTTGAGCTTGTCGGCGACGAAGGCGCGGAACGGCTCCATCGAGACGTTGATGCTGGCGTCTAAAATCCAGAGCAGCCCCGCCGCCATCCAGAGCGCGGAGGAGTCGGGCATGAAGAAGAGGGCGATGCTGGCGAGGACGGCCCCGACGAGGAAGTAGGGGCGGCGGCGGCCGAGGCGGTTCCACGTCCGGTCGCTCATCGAGCCGACGATGGGCTGCACGAGCAGGCCCGTCACCGGCCCGGCGAGCCACAGGATCGGCACCTCCTCGGGCCGCGCGCCGAGGTAGGTGTAGATGCCGCTCATGTTGGCGAGCTGCAAGCCCCAGCCGAACTGGATGCCGAGGAACCCGAAACTCATGTTCCAGATTTGCCAGAAGCTCAACCGGGGTTTCTCACGCATGACCTTCTTCGCTCCTCTCACGGCAGGTGTCGGATGTCAGATGCCAGATGCTGGTTTTTGTCTTTCCCCAGCATCTGGCATCTGACATCTAGCCTCTGGAATAGATGTTGATGTCTTCGAGCACCACGTCGCGGTCGAGCGAGAGCGCGTACAGGAGCGTGCGCGCCATGTTCGAGACGTGGACGAAGCCGGGCCGCGGGCGTTGGCCCGGCGCGGTGTTCTCCACGTCAACGAGGCCGGGGCAGAAGTTGAAGACGCGGACGTTCGCGCCCGTCTGGCGCGCGTGGTCGCGGACGGATTCGGCGAAGCCCAGGAGGCCCCACTTCGACGCGCAGTACGAGGGCACGTCGGCGTAGCCGTGCTTGCCGGCCTGCGACGAGACGTTGACGATGTCGCCGAAGTCCTGCGCCGCCATCAAGGGCAGCGCCGCGCGCACGAGCCACATCGCCCCCTTCAGGTTCGTCTCCAAGACCTTGTCCCAGCCCTCGTCCGTGATCCGGTCGGCCGCCTCCGGCACGGCCAGCCCCGAGTTGTTGACGAGCACGTCGAGCGACCCGAGGTGCTCCACGACGTGAGCCACCAGCCTCTCACACTGCCCGCGGTCGCGCACGTCGAGTTCGTGGGTGAAGACCCTCTGCGCCCCGACGGCCTCGTTCAACTCCCCGGCCGCGCGGCGCAGAACGTCCTCGCGCCGCGAGGCGATGACGACC
>JALZHT010000345.1 GCA_030860645.1 Acidobacteriota bacterium | reverse complement strand
AGGCTGGAGCATGAGGTCGCACGCCGACAGGTGCGCGGAGAGTTCGCGCGCCGGCAGGTAGCCCGCGGCGTGCACGCGCCCTCCGAGCGACGGGTGGCGGCGGACGATCTCGTCGCGCTCTTCCTCCCCCCCGCGGCCCAGCAGCAGCGCCGACGCCGACTCGTGGCGCGCGAGCAGCGGCGGCAGCACGCGTCTGAGGTCGCGCGTGATGAGCGGCGAGTAAGTCCCGAGGTGGCCGACGAGGACGCCGCCGGGGCGCGCGTAGAGCGAGCGCGCGGCCGAAGTGCGCGCCGGGTCGCCGAGGACGGGGATCGTGCTCGGCACCGGCAACACCTCGAACCGGACGCGCCTGCCTAAAGCGTAGGGCCGCCACGCCTCGGCCCACGCCGGGATGGTCGCCCAGACGCGGCCCGCGGCGCGCAGCAGCAGCGCCGTCATCAGGCGGTGCACGAGCGCCACCGCGTCCTGCCTCCGACTCCCTTCGCCGAAAGCGAGGAACGGCTCGTGGGCGACGATCTCGACCTCGTCCCCGTCGAGCGCCGCGCGCTTCCAGAGCCACAGGCACAGCGCCGCGTTCATCGAGCGGTAGCCGTACCCGTGCGGCACGTACTGCACGAGCAGGCGGCGCGGCGCGCGGTACTCGCCGAGCGAGCGCCCGAGCCGCCGCAGGTCGGCGGGCGAGAAGCTTCCGCAGGCGCGATGCACGCTGACGCCCGGCGCGCCGGCGTCCCCTTCGACGCCTCCTTCATCAACCCCCGCGCGCCGCGGACACCAGACGTGCACCTCTTCGCCGCGGCGCGCCAGCCCTTCGGCGACGAGGCGCGTGTAGTCGCTGACGCCCCCCGGCTGCGGCGGATACTCGCTCGTGACAATGTGCCACCCGGCCATCACACTTTACTCGCCCGCGCGTTCACCCCGGCACTTCCGGCGTCCGAACCGCCCGCCGACGGTTGACGTTCGGCGCGGAGGCGTGAACTCGTGCGCCCGGCGGCGGCGTAAGATTCCAAGCAGCGGCGCACGACCGCCGGCCACGTGAACTTTTCGAGCACCCGCCGTCGCCCGGCCCGGCCCATCCGCGCGGCCTCCGCGGGGTGCTCGCGCAGCCAGCGGATTTTTTCGCGGAGCGCGGCGGGGTCGTTCGGCGGGACGACGAAGCCGGTCACTCCGTCCTCGACCACCTCGGGCATGGCCGCCACGCCGGTGCAGACGGCGGGCGCGCCGCAGGCCATCCCTTCGAGGAGCGTCTGCCCGAGGAGTTCCGGCGCGCGGGTCTCGTTCCCGTACATGTCGCGGTAGACGCTCGGCAGCACGACGCACATCGCCTCGCGGTAGGCGCGCACCAGCGCCGCGTCGTCGCAGTCGTGTCGCAGCACGAGCCGCTTCCCTTCGGCCAGCCTCTCAAGCGCGCGCACGTATTCGGGGCTGTAGGGCTGGCCGATGACTTCGAGCGTCCAGCCTTCGGGCAGCGCGCGCACGAGGTCGTCCACGCCCTTGTGCGGCAGCAGCCGCCCGACGAAGAGCACCTGGCCGTCGCGGGCGACGGACTCGTCCGGCGAGAACTTCGCGGCGTCCACGCCGCCGAGGATGACGCGCGCGCGCGCGTCCGCGCCGTGGCCGCTGACCTCGCGGCTGTACTCGCTGATGTGGAGGTGGCCGTGGAACCAGCGGTCGGTCGAGACGTAGCCGGACACGTCCCAGCCGCCGCCGCCGAGGTCTGTGGCGAAGACGGCCCGCCCCGTCAGGCGGCAGGCGAGCGCGGCGAGGCTGCTGGCGAGGACGTGGTGCTGGTGGCAGTGAACCACGTCGGCGCGGCGCAGCTCCGCGAACAGCCCCGGCGCGAGCGGGTTCGTCCGCTGCCCGCGCACGTACCAGGCCCCGCCGACGACGCGCACCCTCAGGTTGCCGACCGTCTCGCTCCGCCCCTCGTCGCCGAACGTGACGAGCGCCGTCGGCACCTCGTCGGCCATGTGGCGCGCGAGTTCGAGCGCGTAGCGCTCCGCCCCGCCGACCACGCCGCCGCGCCGTTCGAACAGCGCGGGCACGACGTGGAGCACGCGCGCGCCCGCCCCCCTGTCGCTCCGAGCATCAGTCAAGGTCACTCCGCCCCCGCCTTCAAGACTTCGAGCTCGAAGCTCAGGAAGAACGCCGGGAACATCCACGCCCAACGCATCTCGTACTCCCTCGGGTAGCGGTTGGCGAGACGCCAGACGAGCCAGCTCAGGAGAGCCGTCGGCCTGAAGATGATCTGGCGGTGGCGGATTCTGAACCTGGCGCGCGTGTAGTAGTCTAAATCGCCCCCCGCGGTCAGGTAATCGGGGGTGAAGTAGCTGAAGAAGTGGCGGTGCGTCGGGTCAATGTAAGCGTTGGCGCAGGAGAAGTGAGGGACGGCGACGCGCACCACCGCGCCGTGGCGGCACACGCGATGAATCTCTTCGAAGGTCGCCAACACGTCGTCGAGGTGCTCGATCACGTCGAAGGCGAATACTTCGGCAAAGCAGTCGTCCGCGAACGGCCAGGGGCGACGGTTCAGGTCGTGCACCACGTCCGGCTTCGTCTCCCGCGCCCGATCCAGGTTGACCGCGCCCTCGATGCGCTTGTACCCGCAGCCGAGGTTAAGCACGTCTTCCGCTTCGCGCACGCCTCGTCTTTGCTTCTCAACAATCTCGTCTTCGGACACGTCAGGCATCTCACTTCTCCCGACCCTGATGAATCACGCCGATCCCGAAAGCGCTCTGCCCCCGGTCGTCAATGATCTGGCGCGCCGAAGGGTAGCGGTCGCTCAGCTCTCGCCAGAACTCGGGCACGCCGCCCGCGTGGTGGTTCGTGTCGCCTTCCCTCACGGGCACGATGTCGTGCAGCGCGATGACGCCGCCCGGCCTCACGAGCGGGCTGTAGAGTTCGAAGTCTCTGGCGACGCCCGCGCGGCTGTGGTCGCCGTCTATGAAGAGAAAGTCCAGGCTCCGCCCCCCCAAACAGCCGACGACCGCGCGCACGGTCTCTTCGTCGTGCGAGTCTCTGCCCACGCAGACGATCCGCTGCCGCCCTCGCGCGAAGGAGCTGACGGCGCGCAGGCGCGGCTCGTCGAACTCCAGGTCTACCGTCACGAGCAGGCAGTCGGGCGGTGCGACGCGGGAGAAGAGGAAGGTCGTGCCGCCGCCGGCCGCGCCGATCTCGCAGACGGCCGCGGGTCGTAACTCCCTGACGATTTCGCAGAGCGCGGCGATCTCGGACTTCAGTTGGATGGGGCGAAACTCCTCGGAGTCCCAGAGCAAGTCGCAGAAGTCGGAGGCCCGCCCGCCCGCCACCTGTTCGGAGAGCCGGACGAGACGCCGCGCCTCGCCCGACAGACGGATGCGCCTGTGGAAGTCGGTTCCGCGCAGGCGGTGGTAGTAATCCTTTGCGAACCTCGGGGCCGCCCGTTTGAGCAGTCTTCTCACGGCCACCCCCCCTCGCCGGCCCGGGCGGGCGTGACGACCCGGCCGCGCCCGCGCAGCAACACGTTCGCGTTCCGCAGCACCCACCACCAGGCCCTCAACAACGTGCGCGCGTGACGCCCCGACCTGACCAGGCGGAGCAGGACGTAGCGGCAGAAGAATTCGGGCCAGACCCGGACGGGCGCGTGCAGCAGGTAGAGCGCGTAGAAGTTCTTCTCGATGTGGAATTGCAGCTCGGGGCTGACCGCCGCCTCCTCCGGCTCGAAGTGATAGACCTTCGCGCCGGGGACGACCTTGAGCCTGTAGCCCGATTTGGCGACGCGCAGGCACAGCTCGCGGTCTTCCGAGTACATGAAGAAGTCCTCGCGGAAGCCGCCCGTCCGGCGCAGGAACTCAAGCTCGGCGAAGATCGTCGAGCCCGCGATGAACTCCACGTCGAAGGCGTCGGCGAACTGCCCCCGATCCCGCTCGCCCGCGCCGTAAATCTCGTTGCTGAAGACGCCGCCCAGTGAAAGCCCCCCGCCCGCGCAGCGGATCGTCCCCTCACGCGTGTTGTAGATGAGGGGGGCGAGCAGCCCCTTCGAGGGGTCGGCGCGCGCGTGCTCGACGAGCCGCCGGACGCAGTCACGTTCGAGGACGATGTCGTCCTCGGTGAGGTAGACGTAGCGTCCGGACGCGCGCTCGATCCCGCGGTTCATCCCGCCGGCGTAGCCGACGTTCTCGGCGTTGCGCAGGAGCGCGACGCCCGCGTAGCTGCCGACGAGCCGCGCGATCTCCTCGCTCGCCGGGCTGGGGTTATCAACCACCAGGATGTCGAGGTCGCGGTAGGTCTGCGCCATCAGCGAGTCGAGCGCCGCGCGCAGCATCGCCGGGCGGTTGTAGCTCAGCAGGACGATTGAGACCGTCGCGCGCGCGCCGCCCGCGTCCCGCCCCTCCGGCCCGCCGAGGCCGGCCGGTTCGGCGG
>JALZHT010000344.1 GCA_030860645.1 Acidobacteriota bacterium | reverse complement strand
CCCCCCCCCACGCTCAGGTTTACTTGTCGTTATAGCGCGCTCGTCGCCGGCCGCTTTGCTTCTAAGCCTCCCGACGGGGAATCACTGAGACTGGCGGGCCGCCTTCTCCAACTTCTCGCTCGTCTTCTTCACCCACCCGCTCAGCGCAATGATCTCTTCGAGTTCGCTTCGCGCTTTAGCTGACGACCGGGCGTCAATGAGGTTGACGCTGCCGGAGGCGAGGGCGTCCGTGAACCCGAGTATCAGCCCGTCGAGCGCGGAGAGCGCCGGCCCCAACTGCCCGTGCCCCGGCGCGGCCTTCGCCCTGGGGTCTGCGGGGCCATCCCCCGGCGCGGGCAGCGCCAGGTTGTCCCTCAGCCGCCCGGCGAGTTTCCTGATCTCGGAGGCCGACTTCGCCACGAACTTGAGGTCGAGCGCGCCGCCCCGGGAGACGGCCCGCGCCAGGTCGTTGTTGACGACCTGGAGGCGCACGAAGTCCGCCCTGATCTGCGACACGGCGAGCCGCGGCTGCGGCCGCTCCGCCGGCCCCTCCACCCCCAAGTTCCGGAGCATGAACTGGCGCTCGCGCAAGTCGCGCTCGTGCATCTCGCGCTCGCGGCGCTCGCGCTCAAGCCGCTCGACCTCGGCCGAGTTGCCCGCGCCCCGCCGGCCGGTCTGCCGGCCCGAGGCCGGGGCGACGACCGCCCGCGCGAGGGCGCCCGCCGCGACGGAAAGCACCATCAGCCTAATCGTGGGGTTCATCTCTTACGCCCTCCCTCCGCCGCCCGTAAACACCCGGCGGGCCTCCCGCGCGCCGGCGGCCCCATGCGTGGATAGCAGCTTTCTGGGGCCAAGTATAGCCAGAAGTATTTTCTTGTCCATGCAAAAGGCTTCTCCCGGCAAAGACTTTCCCCGTCCGGGTTGCGGCCCGCCCTTACACGCCGAAAAGGAATCTGTTAGAAATATGGCAAGGCTCGCCGGAGACGACCTGATAACCGAAGACGCTCGACGTTCGCCGCCGGGCAAATCCTGCTACTGGTGTTCTGCGCGTTCGTCTCGGACTCGGGGTTCGGCGGCCCCGTCAGACTGGAACGAGTCCGGCCCGCAGCGGCAGACTTCACTTGAGAGGAGAATGTATTCATGAAACGCTTTCCCGTGTGCGTCGTGCTTCTTTGTGCTCTGACCGCGGCGGCGGCGGCGCGGAACGGCGCGGCAGACACGCCCGCACGCCCGGAAGACACCCCGGCCTACAGGATACTCACGGCGCGTGAAGCGGCGGCGGCGGCGGAGCTGGAAAAGATGCTGACCATGTACACGCCTTCGTTTCCCGGCGTACGCAGTAAGCAGTTCGAGCTGGACATCCTCAGACGCGAGGAGGCGAGGATGGTGTTGACCGCGCCGGAGCGGCTGGATCGGTTGTCGGCCGCGTACGGCGACATGGTTCTGCGCCGTGTCGCCCTTGAGGTCGAAGTGAGGGACGTGCTCACGATGTACAAGCCCCGACACCCGATTGTGCGCGAGAAACTTTCCGCCCTGTCGAGGGCGGAGGGCGAGGCGCTGGAACATCTGCGGTAGGGGCGTCCGCCACTCGTATGACCTCTAATCACTTGAGGCGGCTCTTTGCGACCATCGCGGCCGTCCTCTGCGCGGGCGCGGCCGGCGCGGCTCAGGGGCACAGGGTGACGGTCATCGAAAGCCCGAACGGCCGGCTTCAAGTTGACTTCCACCTCGACGCCGCCGGCGCGCCGCGCTACGCCATCCGGCTCGACGGCAAGCCGGTGCTCCGGGATTCGCGCCTCGGCCTGGTGCGCGACGACGCCGATTTCTCCCGTGGGCTGCGGGTCTTGTCGGCGTCGCGCACCGAGGCCGTGCGGGAGCGGTACGAGATTCTCACGGCCAAGCGGCGTGTGAACGTCTACCGCGCGAACCGGCGGGTGTTCCGCTTGCGGGCCGCGGCCGGTCAGAGGATGGACATCATCTTCCAGGTCTCCGACGACGGGGCGGCGTTTCGCTATTTCTTCCCCGGCGCGGGCGGGGAGGTGCGCCGGCTGACCGAGGAGGTCTCTTCGTTCCGCTTCCTGCCGGGCACGCGGGCGTGGTTGCAGCCGATGTCGGTGGCGAAGAGTGGCTGGGAGAAGACGAACCCGTCCTACGAGGAGTTTTATGAGAAAGACATCCCCGCCGGCACGCCGTCGCCCCTCGGCGCGGGCTGGGTCTACCCGGCGCTCTTCCGCTCCGGCGACACCTGGCTGCTCGTGAGCGAGACGGCGCTCGCGCGGAATTACTGCGGCACGCGGCTGCGCTCCGAGTCGCCGGACGGGGAGTACCGGGTCGGCTTCCCCGACCCGCGCGAGACCGTCCGGGGCGGCCCCGTCAATCCCGAGTCGAAGCTGCCGTGGCTCACGCCCTGGCGCGTCGTCGCGGTGGGCAGCCTCAAGACCGTCGCCGAGTCCACGCTCGGGGTTGACCTGGCCGACAAGCCGAAGCGCGCCGTAAGCCCGCCGCCGCAGCCGGGCAAGGCTTCGTGGAGCTGGCCGCTGCTCGGGGACGAGCAGACCAGGTACGACGTGCAGAAGCGTTTCATTGATTACGCCGCCGAGATGGGTTGGCGTTACTGCCTCATCGACGCGCTCTGGGACAAGCAGATCGGCTACGAGAAGGTCAAGGAGTTGGTCGCTTACGCCCGCGGCAAGGGCGTCCGCGTCCTGCTGTGGTATAACTCGGCGGGCGACTGGAACACGTCGCCGCAGACGCCGCGCGACCTGATGCTCACGCGCGAGAGCCGCGTGCGCGAGTTCGAGCGGCTGAAGGCGATGGGCGTCGCCGGCCTCAAGGTGGACTTCTTCGGCGGCGACGGGCAGTCGGTCGTCAACTACTATCTGGACATCATGGAGGACGCCGCGCCCTACGGCTTCGTGCTCAACTTCCACGGCGCGACGCTGCCGCGCGGGTGGCAGCGCACCTACCCGCACCTGATGACGATGGAGGCGATCCGCGGCCTGGAGTTCGTCACGTTCTTCCAGAGGGACGCCGACGAGGAGCCGTCGCACGCGGCCATGCTGCCGTTCACGCGCAACGCCTTCGACCCGATGGATTTCACGCCGACCGTGCTCGACCGCCTCCCCCGCACCGAGCGCCGCACGTCGAGCGCCTTCGAGCTGGCGCTCTCGGTGCTGTTCACGTCGGGCATCCAGCACTACGCCGAGATTCCCGAAGGCATGGCGAAGGCTCCCGGTTACGTCCGCGGGTTCCTGAAGGGCGTGCCGAGCGTGTGGGAAGACACGAAGTTTCTGGACGGCCACCCCGGCAGGTTCGCGGTGCTCGCGCGCCGCGGGGCGGGCCGCTGGTACGTGGCCGGCATCAACGGCGAGAGTGGCGCGAAAAAAATGACGCTGGATTTACGCGAGCTGCGCGTGCGCGGCCACGGCACGCTCATCGCCGACGGCGGGGGCGGCAACCTCTCGTTCCGCAGTGAGACAGTTCGCCTCGGCCCCGACATGAGATTTGAAATCACGCTGCCGCCGCGGGGCGGTTTCGTCATAACTTTCGACTGAGCGAAAGGGAGAGTGGCGAATGCCGAAGTGGCTTTGATACGGCCTCGCGGCGGTCGGGAATTTCGCGGTCGCCGCGCTCACGTACCGCGGCGGGAGGGTTTTCATACCGCTCGTCCTCTTCGTCGCGGGCTTACTGATGACCGTCGCCGCCGCGGGGAGCGCCAGGGGGGCGGGCGGCGCGCGGTCAGGCGACGCGGATCAATCCGAGGAGACGGCAGTCGTGGAAGCCCGGCCAAAGGAATTTGCCGATCTCTGACATAAGGAGCAGAAGGCATGAGTAATCCACTCGTCGAAATTAACCGGCTCGGCCAGTCAATCTGGTATGACAACATCCGCCGCGCGATGATCACGGGCGGCGGCCTCAAGAAGATGATTGAGGAGGACGACCTGCGTGGCGTGACCTCGAACCCGACCATCTTCGAGAAGGCCATCACCGGGTCGGCCGACTACGACGGACAACTGCGCGCGCTCGTCGAGGCGGGGAAGGGCGCGCCGGAGATTTACGAGGAGCTGGTCACGGAGGACATCGCGCGCGCCGCCGACACCCTCCGCCCCGTCTACGAAAAGACCGACGGCCTCGACGGCTACGTCAGCCTCGAAGTCAACCCGCGGCTCGCTTACGAGACGCGAGGCACTATCGAAGAAGCCGAGCGCCTGTTCAAGCGCCTGGGCCGCCGGAACGTGATGATTAAAATCCCGGCGGCGCAAGAAGGCTTGCCGGCCATCGAGGAGAGCATCTACCGCGGCGTCAACATCAACGTCACGATGATCTTCTCGATTGAGAATTACGAGCAGGTCGCCGAAGCCTTCATCCGGGGCCTGGAGCGGCGCGACGCCGAGGGCCAGCCCGTCGGGCGCATCGCCTCGGT
>JALZHT010000343.1 GCA_030860645.1 Acidobacteriota bacterium | reverse complement strand
CACGCCCCCTCCGCCCCCGGCCCCCCCGGCGACACGGCCTGCAAAACCGCGCCGGCCTCGGGCGACGACTGCGTGGCGGCGGCCTCCGCGGCCACCGACACGGGCTTGCCGCAGTGCGGGCAGAAGTTGCGACCCTCCTCGACCTCCTCACCACAGTGCTGACAGCGAATCACGTTCCCTCCACGAAAGGAATTTTAGATTTGTGATTTGCGATTTTTGATTTGTGTATGAGGACTGCGAGGTCGCCTTCTCAGAATCGCAAATCAAAAATCTGAAATCGAAAATCTGTTATCCCGCGCGGGCACGGCGGTCGATTAATTCGGCTGGCGCTTGCAGCTCGCGCGGGTGGACGAGCGAGCCGGTGCCGGTGCGCGGCCGCGCCTCGCGCGGCCAAGTGATGCGGAAGCGGCTGCCCTCGTTCTGCCGGCTCTCGACGGCGATCTCGCCGTCCAGCAGCTCGACGATGCGGCGCGTGATGGCGAGGCCGAGGCCGACCCCGTTGTAGGAGCGCGTCAGGCGGTCGTCCACCTGCCGGAAGCCGTCGAAGATGTAGGCCAGCGCGTCGCTCGAAATGCCGATGCCCGTGTCGGTGACTTCAATATACCACCGATCCGCCCCGGCCGGCGCGGCCGTGACCGCGACGCGGCCCGCCGAGGTGAACTTCAGCGCGTTCGAGACGAGGCACGAGACGACCTGCGTCAGCTTCCGCCGGTCGGTGCACACCCCCCGCAGCTCGGGCGAGACCTCGACGCTCAGCTCGATCTTCTTCTCGTCCGCCTCCTGCTCGTATTCCTTCGCCACCTCCCCCACCACCTCGGCCACGTCGAGCCTTTCGAGTTGCAGGGCCGAGCGGCCCGCTTCGAGGCGCGAGTAGTCGAGCATGTCGTTGACGAGTTCGAGCAGGGCGCGCGCGTTGCGCTCCATGCGCACGACGGCCTCGGACTGGAGCGGCGCGAGCGGCGTGGCCGGGTCGCGCGAGAGCAACTGGCACAGCCCGATGATGACGTTCAAGGGCGTCCGCAGCTCGTGGCTCATGTTGGCGACGAAGGCCGACTTCAAGCGGTCGTGCTCGCGCAGCCGGTCGTAGGCGGCGAGCAACTGCTGGTGCTGCGTGACCTCCTCGGTGATGTCGCGGAAGACGACGACGACGCCCTCCGAGCGCCCGCCCTCGCCGTGCAAAGGCGTCGCGCTCACGGCGAGCACGCGCTCCTCGCCGCCGCGCCGGATGATCTTGCACTGCTCGGCCGAGACCTGCTCGCCGTGTTCGAGCGCGCGGCAGATGGGCGTCTCGCCCGGCGCGAGCACGCGCCCCTCCATGTCGCGCAGGGTCATGTCCACGATCAGGGCCTTGACGCCGTCGCGGAACTCGCCGGGCTGGCGGCCGAGGATGCCCGCCGCCGAGGGGTTGATGCGGTAGCGGCCCTCGGCGTCGACGATCACCACGCCCTCGACCATCTGGTTGATGACGCTCGCCAGCTCGGCCGCGCGCGCCTTCTCGGCGGCGAAGGCGGCCGTCGCCAACCGCTCGGCCCGGACGCGCTTCGAGACCTCCGAGAGGATGAGGATTAGATCGCCGCGCCCCTCGCTTTGTTCCATCACGGGCCAGACGATCACGTCCCAGAACTTCTGCCCCTCCTCCGGCCCGGCGTCGCGCGGCGCGGCCAGCTCCAAAGACAGACTGTAGCCGACGAAGGCGCGCCGCGTCCGCCGCACGTCCTCGATCACCTCGCTGAGGGCGGCCATTCCCGCCGTCGCCTCGTAGAGGCCGCGGCCCGTCAGGCCCTCGGCGTCGCGCGCGACCGTCTGCGCGAAGGCCGCGTTGACCTTGCGCACGATGAGGCGCGCGTCGAGGACGACGACCGCCAGCGGCAGGCTGTCGAGCACCTCGCCGATGAAGGCGCTCTGCTTCCTGACGGCCTCGAACTTGGTTTCGAGGCTCGCCGCCATCGCGTTGAAGCCGCGCGCCAGCGTCCCCACCTCGTCGTCCGTCTCGACCCGGACGCGCTCGGCCAGCTTGCCCTCGCCCAGATTCGAGGCCGACGCCGCCAGCCGCTCCAGCGGCTTCGTGAAGCGGCCGACGGCCCAGACGCCGATCAGGCTCGACGCCAGCAGCGTCAGCGCCCAGGTCGCCGTCAGCGTCACGACCGAGCGACCCGCGGGCGTGTCCTCGGGCGTCGGCACGCCGGCCGCCACGCTCCAGCCCGAGGGGTCGGAGCGCGTCACGCCGGTGACGCGCCTCCGGCCGTCGCTCCAGCGCTCCTGCCGAATCCCGGCCGGGAGTCTCTCCGGCACGGGCACGGCGACGCCCGGATGCCAGGAGACGGGGCGGCCCTGCGCGTCGAAGACGACGAGGGCCGTCTGCGCGCCCGGCGTCGTCCGCCGCTTGAGGCGCGCGTAAAGCTCGCTGGCGAGGTCGGGCGGGAGCGGGTCGGGCGCGGAGGTCTGCGCCGGGTGGGCCTCGACCCAGGATTCGAGCGCGCCGGCCGCGGCCGACGCCTCGATGCGGGCGATGGCCGCCGCCTGCTCGTTGAGGCTCTTCTCGTAGCTGTGGAGTTGCAGCAGGCTGATGATGAGCAGCGGCAGGGACAGCACGGCGAGCATCACCAAAAGCTTGGTGCGCACGTCCAGTCTGGTCGGCATGTCGTCGCCCGCCCGTCTCATTCGCGTCCGGCCCCCGCCCCCTATCGTCGCCTGCGCGGCGGCGGCCAGATGGCGTCGCGCGTCGGGACGCACGGCCGCAGGCTCGCCGCGTAGATCAGAACCGCCTGGGCGATTAACTCGTCGAGGAAGCGGTTGGCGCGCCTGAGCGCCGCCGCCAGCTCGCCGAGGCCGCCCTCGGCCTCCGGCAGGCCCTCCCGCCAGAGGAATTCGTTGACAACCTCACGCAGAAGAGTCAACTCGCGTGCCACTTCGTCAACGCGCACGCCCTGGTGGAAGCGGGTCTGCGCGTGGGCGCGCGAGGCGCGGGCCGCCGCGACGATCTCGCCGTCCGTGGCCTCCTCGTCTAAGAGGCGCGCCGCCTCGTCGCAGATTTCCGGGACGAAGGCGACCAACTCGCGGAACGAGAGCAGGTTCGGCAGGTCGGTGCGGCGCTCGGCGTAGATTTCGTCAACCCACGCGCGCGTGATCGAGTCGAGGCGCTGGCGGAAGAGAGGCCCGTAGACGGAGGGCATGGGGAGCACTCGGGCGGCCGGCAGCGAGGCCCCGAGCCGGGAGCGCCGCCGGCCTGAAAACGCCGGCGGGCCTGAGGGCCGCCGCCGGGCGTGAGAGGTTCAACCGCCGGCCCCGGCGGGCCGGGCTACTTAGCGACGATTCTTAACTGACGACGGATAACTGATGACTGCCAACTGATAGCCGCCGGCTACTTCTTGAGCAGCCGGTCGAGGAGCCGGACGAGTTGGTCGAAGTCGATGGGCTTGGTGACGTATTCGTTGCAGCCGGCGGCCAGCGCCTCGGCGTGGAAATCGGCCGAGTCGTGGGCCGAGACGGCGACGATGGGGACGCGGCTCAAGCCGTTCCGCTCGCGGATGCGGCGCGTGGCCGTCAGCCCGTCGAGCATCGGCAGGCTCAAGTCCATGAGGATGATGGCCGGGTGCTCGCTCTCGGCCATCTCGACGGCCTGCTTGCCGTTGACGGCCTCGACCACGTGGTAGCCGCTCATCTCCAGGAGCCGCCTCATCATGAAGCGGTTGTCCTCGAAGTCCTCGACCACGAGCACGGTCGGCCGGGTGGCCTCTGCTGCTTCCATTCGTTCTCTCTCGTCCCCCGTCTCGGCCGTTCAACCTCGAAACGCGCCACACCGCCCGCCCGAACGTACGACTAGCAAACACTCAATTTTTTTGTTAAGATGCCGGACGAAAACGCGACACAAAAAACACCTACGTTCGGGTTTAATCCGTACAGACCACGAGGGTCGCCGGCCCTCGGGCGATGCGGGTAGAAGCCCGGCCCGGTCGCGCGCGGAAGTCTATGAAGCCCCTAAAATCAGAGATACAGGACGACGACACGTTGCGCGCGCTCGGGAGCGCGTCCGTGCAGATCGTGCACGACCTCAAAAATCAACTCAACGGTCTCAAACTCTATGCCACGTTCCTCCGCAAGCGGATGGAGAAGAGCGAACGTCCGGCCGACGAGTTGGAGACCATGGCGAAGCTCATCCAGGGCCTCGAACGCGCCGCCGCCGACATGACCCTGCTCGTCCGCTACGGCCGCCCCGTCGAGTTGAAACGCCAGCCCGGCACCGACCTGGCGCGGCTGCTCTCCGAGACGGCCGACGGCCTCCGCTTCACCGCCGGCGCGGGGCCTTTCAAAGGGGAATTCGACCCGACTTTACTCACGGAAGCTCTCAAAAATATCACGAACGGCGTACGCGGCGAGGGGGCGGAGGTGAGCCTGCGGCGCGAG
>JALZHT010000342.1 GCA_030860645.1 Acidobacteriota bacterium | reverse complement strand
CCCCTGCGCGGCCCGCGCCGCGACGAGGCCGATGTCGTTCGTCATCGCGTAGAGGTGTTCGACCGCGGACGGCTCGACCCCGAACGCCTCGGCCAGCGCCCGCGCCAGCGTGCCGATGCCGACGCCGATCCGCATCTGGTTGAGGGCCATCCGCGTGAAGTACATCGCGCCGCGGGCCGTCGTGTGGGTGAAGACGTGCTCGACCAGAGACTCTCTGGATTCGTCGCGCGTGGCGGCGCGGTTCGCGCGCCGCCAGAGTTCTTCGACCGTCAGCGTGTCCGAGCCGCGGACGCGACCGGCGACCACCTCGCTCATGTCGCCCGTCCGCTTCACCTCCTCGTCAATCTCCTCGGCCGCCGCGCCCGACAGGCGCGCGAGCACGGCCCGGATCGTGCCGGGGCCGACGCCGAGCTTGTCGGAGAACTGCGGGGCGACGACCTCGCTCAGCGTGAAGTGGGCCGCCGCCTCCAGAGTCTTGCGGTCGGAGTCGCGGAACAGCGCGGCGAGCAGTCGCACGCGCGCCGGGTCGCCGCCGGCGGCGTTGACGCGGTCGTAGGCTTCGGCCAGTGCGGAGAATTTCATCACCTTCAATGTGTGGACGGCCGAGCTTCCGCCTCGCGCCGCGTGTTGGAGTGAATCGCGCGTTACCGTTCATTAACGCGCGCGCGAATTCGCCTCGCCTTTGAGCGCGAACGGTGCACGCAAATTGCAGGCCGGGTGTAGGCGTTTTTGTGCGGCGCGGGGCGGGCGATGGCGAAGTCGAAAAAAGCGCGGAGGTTGGACGAGTTGGCCGCGCAGATTCGGGTCTGCACGCGGTGCCCGCTGCACGAGTCGCGTACACAGGCTGTACCGGGAGACGGCAAGTACGCGGCGCGGGTGATGATTATCGGCGAGGCGCCGGGGCGCGAGGAGGACGAGGCGGGCGTGCCCTTCGTCGGCGCGGCCGGCCGTTATCTTGACAAGGTGCTTGACGGCACGGGCCTCGACCGCGGCGACTTCTTCATCACCAACACGGTCAAGTGCCGCCCGCCGAAGAACCGCACGCCGAAGAGCATCGAGACGGGGACGTGCACGGCCAACTACCTGTTCGAGCAGATCGAGCTGATTGACCCCCGCCTCGTGATGCTGCTCGGCGGCGTCGCCGCGAAAGCCGTGCTCGGCCTCAAGAGCGTGAACGAGGCGCGCGGCCGGGTCGTCGAGCGCGAGGGCCGGCGCTACATCGTCGGCTACCACCCGGCGGTGCGGTTCTACCGCGAGGATTTGGGCGAGAAGGTCAAGGAGGACTTCGCGCTGCTCAGGCGCGAGCTGAAGAAGTTGTAAGCGATTCTTCTTTGCGTTCTTCTGCGGTCTGGTCTGTCCTTCGTTCTTTGCGTTCTAAAGGATTTGAACTTGGGGGTTCGCAAAGGGCGAGTGAGTCCGCGGAAGGGCGTGAAGGGGAGGGGCGAGGGGGCCGGGGCCGATGGGACTGGAAACTTACCAGGAGATGCGCGACTTCCGGCGGACGCCGGAGCCGCGCGGCAAGGTCGCGCGGCGCAACGGCTGGCGCTTCGTCGTGCAGGAGCACCACGCCTCGAAACTCCACTTCGACTTCCGCCTGGAGATGGGCGGCGTGCTCAAGTCGTGGTCGCTGCCGCGCGGGCCTTCGCTCGACCCGGCCGACAAGCGCCTCGCCGTCCCGACCGAAGACCACCCCGTCGAGTACCTCGACTTCGAAGGCCACATCCCCGAGGGCGAGTACGGCGCGGGCGAGCACATGCGCTGGGACGGCGGCACCTACCGCCTGCTCGACGCCGGCGACCCCTTGAAGGCCCTCGAAGCGGGCAAGCTCGCCTTCGAGCTGCGCGGCGAGAAGCTGCGCGGCGCGTTCTCGCTCGTCGAGATGAAGGGGCGCGACGGCCAGTGGCTCCTCATCAAGAAGCAGGACGAGTTCGCCGAGCCGGGCTGGGTTTTGCAACTGCGACGGCCCGTGGACGGCAAGGACACGCTGGAAGAGAAGTCGAAAGTCAAAAGTCAGAAGCCTCAAGCCAGGAGCGGGGGGGCCGGCGCGAAGAGGGCGGGCGTGAAGAGGTTCGGCACGGGCGGGGCGGAGAGGGGGAAGGTCGTTGCCGCGAGCGCCCTGAAGTCGAAAGAATTGCGCGGCGACTTGAACGTGCGCGTGGGGCGCGAGGCCGTGCCGCTGACGCACCTGGAGCGCGTCTACTGGCCCGACGAGGGCTACACGAAGGGCGACCTCGTCAGGTATTACGACGAAATCTCGCGCCTCATCCTGCCCTACCTCGAAGACCGCCCGCTCATCATGAAGCGCTACCCGGCGGGCATCCGCGGCCAGTCCTTCCACCAGCACGACGTGAACGAGGTGCCCGACTTCGTCCGCACCGTCACGCTCGAAGTCGAGGAGGGCGGCCACACCGTTGACTACATCGTCGGCACGGGCCGCGCGACGCTCCTCTACATGGCGAACCTCGGGGCCATCGAGCGCCACCCGTTCCACTCGCGCGTGGAAAACCTCGACCGCCCCGACTGGTTCGTCTTCGACCTCGACCCCGGCGAGGGCGTCGCGTTCGAGACCATCTGCGAGCTGGCCGTCGCCGTCCGCGGCGTGCTCGCGCGCCTCGGCCTCGAAGGCTACCCGAAGACTTCCGGCTCGCGCGGCGTCCACGTCTACGTCCCCGTCAAGCCCGTCTACGACTACGGGCGGATCGCGGAACTGGCCGAGCGGGTGGCGACCGTCGTCGCGCGCGAGAACCCGGAGACGGCCACCGTCGAGCGGAGTTTAAAGAAGCGGCGGCGCGGGCAGATTTACGTTGACCACATGCAGAACGCGAAGGGCAAGTCGGTCGTCGCACCTTACTCGGTGCGGCCGCGCCCCGGCGCTCCCGTCTCCGCGCCGCTTGAATGGGGCGAGGTCGAGCGCAAGAAAATCACGCCGCGCGATTTCACGATCAAAAACATGCTGCGGCGCGTCGGGCGCAAGGGCGACCTGTTCAAGCCCGTGCTCGGCGGCCGGCAGCGGCTCGACGAAGCCTTCGAGGCGGCGCGCGCCATGCTCGAAGAAAAGAAGGCCAGGGCGACACGGGCCTGAGTCTTTCCGCCGTCACGGGAGAGCTTGAAGCGGTTCGGGCGGAAACATTCAAGGAGGTGGGAGGACATGGCAGACAAAAAGGGAGGCCGCGCGTTAATCGACACCGGCACCGATAAACGCTACGTGAGGCGCGACGACCAGGGCCGGTTCAAGGAGAGCGACGACCAGGGCCGCTCGCTCGCGCAGGACGTGAAGACCTCGGCCAAGACGAAGGTCAAGTCCGGCCAGGGCGACCGCGGCGACCAGAAGCGCAAATGAGTTTCGGGACGAGGGGTTTGAGATTTTAGATTTGCGATTTTTGATTTTGGATTGGGAGACGGCCGCCCCTTCTTTCAATCGCCAATCAAAAATCAAAAATCAAAAATCCCTTGACCTGAAATCTGAGCGAAGCGAATAAAGGAGGTTGGGAGATGTCCACACGTTACAGGAATCTCGACTGGGAGCGCGACGACGACCGCTACGGCCGCGACGAGGACGAGCGCGGCCGCTACTACGAGCGCGGCCTCTACGGCGCGCGCGGCCTCGGCGGCGGCGGCCGTGATTACGAGGACTACGGCTACCTCGGCGGGGCCTACGGCGGCGGGGCCTATGGGCGCGGCCCCAGCCCGCGCGAGCCGCGCGAGTACGGCCGTGAATACGGCCGGGACTACGTCACCGGCGAGTACCGGCGCGACTACGGCGCGCGCCGCGGGCGCGAGCGCGAAGGCGCGGGGCGCGACTTCATAGACCGCGGCTACGAGCGCAGCTACCGGCGCGACGAAGACCGCGGCGGGTACGACACCGACTACGGCCGCACCACCAGCCGCTTCTACGGCCGCCGCGGCGAGCAGTACGAGCGCGACACAGACCGCGACGAGTACGGCCGCGGCTACGGCGCCGTCGGCGGCTACGGGCGGCGCTCGCGCCGCGACGACGACGATGACGATGACCGCCGTGAGCGCGGCTACCGCACCCGAGGCCGCGGGGACGACCGCGGCTGGTTAGATCGCGCCGCCGACGAGGTGCGTTCCTGGTTCGGCGGCGAGGACGACGATGACCGATACTCCGGCCGGGAGCGAGGCGGCCACCACCGCGGGCGCGGGCCGCGCAACTACCGCCGCTCCGACGAGCGCGTCCGCGACGACATCAACGACCGCCTGACCGACAACGACTGGCTCGACGCCTCGGACATTGACGTGGTGGTGAGTGCCGGCGAGGTCACGCTCAACGGCACGGTCGAGAGCCGCTACGCCAAGCGCCTCGCCGAAGACTTGGCCGAGTCGGTCTCGGGCGTGTCGCACGTCCAGAACAACCTACGCGTCAAGCGCGGGTGGGAGACGGGGATGGGGAC
>JALZHT010000341.1 GCA_030860645.1 Acidobacteriota bacterium | reverse complement strand
GTGAGTCACTCCTCCCGGCCCTTCGCTTTTGTCCGACGACTGAACTCAGCTCTCCGTCTTCTCGCCGCGGCCCTGGCCCTTGCGGGCGACGCGGGCCTGCGGGAGCGGGAGCGCGACCCCGCCCGACTTGGCGGCCGGCTTGTCCTCGTCCTCGTCGTGGTCGGGCGCGTCCGTGATGAGCGCGCCGCCCGAGCGCTTCGAGAAGCTCAGCCTGCCCGACCCTTCGTCGAGGGCGACGAAGACGAGGTCGCCGAGGCCGACCTGCTCGGTCGCCACGAGGTTCGAGAGCGGGTAGACGAGGAAGCGCTCGACGGCCCGCTTCAGGTGGCGCGCGCCGTACTTGTAGTCAATCCCCTCTTCGAGCAGGAAGTCTTTCGCCGCGTCCGAGCAGTGGAAGACGAACTTCGTCCCCGCCGACTTCATGATGCGGTCCTGCACGGCCTGCAACTCCAGCTCCAGAATCTGCTTCAGGTGGTGCTCCTTCAGGGAGCGGAAGACGACCACCTTGTCGATGCGGTTCATGAACTCCGGCGAGAACTTACGCCGCGCCGCCTCGACCGCCGTGCGGTAAATCTTCTGGTCGACCTCGGTGTCGTTCGGGTTGCGCGCGGGCTTGGCCGGGGCGAAGCCCAGGCCGCCCGTGATCAGCTCCGACATCTCGCGCGCGCCGAGGTTCGAGGTCATCACGACCATCGTCTTCGAGAAGTCGACGCGGCGGTTGTCGCCCAGAGTCAGCGTCGCCTTGTCGAGGATGCCGAGCAGGAGCTGCCACAGGCTGTCGGACGCCTTCTCGATCTCGTCGAAGAGGACGAGCGAGAGCTTCGTCTCCTCGGTGTGGTAGCGGTCGAGGTTGTCCTGCGTGAGCATCGGCGAGGTCTCGCGGTGGCCGAGGTAGCCCGGCGGGCTGCCGATGAGCTTGGCGATCTCGTGCGAGTGCTGGAACTCGGCGCAGTCGATCTTGATGACGGCGTTCGAGTCGCCGAAGAGGACTTCGGCCGCGGCCTCGACGACGCGCGTCTTGCCCGACCCGGTGGGGCCGAGGAAGAGCATCGTCCCGACGGGGCGGTTCGGCGGGTTCATGCCCGCGAGGAAAATCTGGAACAGGCCCGACATGCGGCGCACCGCACGCTCCTGGCCCACGATGCGCGCGGCCAACTTCTCCTCGAACTCCTGCGCGCGGGGGCTCTTCTGATCCGGGTCGAGCAGAACCGTGTTGGTGGTGGTCGTTTCTCTTTCCATTGCTGCAACCATGTGCGGTTCCTCCTTTGCGGGGAGCGTCCGGCTCGCGCCTCCGGGGCTTCGCGGGGGCCGCCGCGAGTGGCGTCTCCCGGCCTCGTAAGCCGCATCCGGGCTTGCTCCTTGCAAAGAGCGAACCGCTGAACTCTTTGATGAGTCGGTTTATGACGTGGTTTGCTTTCAGCACTGGCCGGGGGGGCCGGCCCTCCCACAACGCGAGCACTATATAGACAACAGCACCCTCTTGTCACCACAAAATATGCGAGGGATGTAAATTTCTTCGGCCCCCACGCGGGCGGCGCGGGCCGCCCCGGGGTGACACTTTCCGGCACGGCGGGGGTGACAATTACCGGCTTGATTCAAAATTTTGAAAGCCGCGCGCTACACCTAAACGTCAACGACGCGCGGCCCCGTGAAGCAAAAGAGTCAGGCGCGGGCGGGCGGCGCGGGCGGGAAAAATTAAAGGCGCGACGGGGCAACCCGGCGCGCCTTCCGTGTGCGGGCGGGTTGCCCGGGGGCGCGTCCCGCTCAGTCGTAATATTCGAGGCCGAGGTGCGTGATGAGGTCTTCGCCGCGCAGGTGGCGGAGCGTGTTCTTGAGCTTCATCAGTTGGATGAAGATGTCGTGTTCGGGGTAGAGGCCGGGCGCGGTCATCGGCGACTTGAAGTAGAAGGAGAGCCACTCCTGGATGCCCTTCATCCCGACCCTCTGCGCGAGGTCTAAAAAGAGCGCGAGGTCGAGGACGATGGGCGCGGCCAGGATCGAGTCGCGGCACAGGAAGTCAATCTTGATCTGCATCGGGTAGCCGAGCCAGCCGAAGATGTCGATGTTGTCCCAGCCCTCCTTGTTGTCGCCGCGCGGCGGGTAGTAGTTGATGCGGACGACGTGCGAGAAGTCCTTGTAGAGCTGCGGGTAGACCTCGGGCTGGAGGATGTATTCGAGGACGGAGAGCTTCGACTCCTCCTTGGTCTTGAACGACTCGGGGTCGTCGAGGACTTCGCCGTCGCGGTTGCCGAGGATGTTGGTCGAGTACCAGCCGTGAAGCCCCAGCATGCGCGACTTGAGGCCGGGCGCGAGGATGGTCTTCATCAACGTCTGCCCGGTCTTGAAGTCCTTGCCGCAGACGGGGACGCCCTGCTGCGCGGCGAGTTCGAGCATCGCCGGGATGTCCACGGTCAAATTCGGCGCGCCGTTGGCGAAGGGCACGCCCGACTTCAGCGCCGCGTAGGCGTAGACCATCGAGGGCGCGATTGATTTGTGGTTGTCGCGCATCGCCTGCTCGAAGGACTTTAAGGTCTTGTGGACGGCGTGCTGCTTGAGGAAGATTTCGGTCGAGGCGGCCCAGACCATGACGAGGCGCGCGCACCTGTTGCGCCGCTTGAAGTCGGCGATCTCTTCGATGAGCTGTTCGGCCAGCTCCATCTTCGTCGCGCCGCCTTTGACGTTCGTGCCGTTGAGGCGCTTGACGTACTGCTGGTCGAAGACGGCCTTCATCGGCTTGATCTTCTGGAGCTGCGGCTTGAGCTGCGCGAGCAGTTCCTTTTCGAGCACGCCGGCCGTCAGCGCCGCCTCGTAGGCCGAGTCGGGGAAGATGTCCCACGCGCCGAAGACGATGTCGTTCAGGTCGGCGAGCGGCACGAAGTCCTTGATGAGCGGCGAGCGGTTCTCGGTGCGTTTGCCGAGGCGGATGGTGCCCATCTGCGTGAGGCTGCCGACAGGCTCGGCCAGCCCCTTCTTGACGGCCTCGACGCCGGCGATGAAGGTCGTGCTCACCGCGCCGAGGCCGACGAGCAGCACGCCGAGCCTGCCTTTGGCCGGCGCGATCTCCGCGCCCTTGTTCTCTGCTGACACTCGGGTTGTTCTCCTTCTCGAAATGATGTTTCGAGGATAACGGAGGCGCGCGCGGGCGTCTTGTCATATCTTGCGCAAAAAGGGCGGCGGATTGCTCAAAGGCGACTGTTACTGCTCAGGGAAAATGTCCGCTCTCTGCTCAGCGATAATGTCCGCTAGCCTCGCGGGCCTGTCGAGAAGAGCCAGCCGCGGCGTCGCGCCTGTGCCGCGGCCTTCACCTCCGGGTCAACCTCCGGCGCTTGCGCCGACCGCCGGGCCGATGCAGCCCGACGTCGCGGCTGCTCCGGCTTGAACTCACGATACGCCAGTCGCCGCTGGCCCGCATAGAGCAGCAGCGCCCCCTCGGGCGTGACGTGCACCGAGACGCGCTTGCCCGCCAAGCTCGCGTCGCTCCTCGCGGGCACGATCTGAAGGCAGCGGCCCAGCCACTGGAGCGTGTGGTCGCGCTTGACCAGCCGCTCGGCGCGCCCCGAGAAGTGGTAATCGAGGTCGAAGCCTGCGGGCAGGGGCCGCCACGCCGGCGCGGGGTCGCGCGCCTCGACACTGAAGCGCGCATCGAAGCCGGAGGTGAAGGAGGGCAGGAAGAGGTTCGCCCCTTCGAGGGTGCTGACTGAGGCGAGCCGCATCTCCTTCGTGAGCCGGTCTTGGAGCGTCCGCCACAGCCGCTCGACTCGGCCTTTGGCCTGAGGCGACAGCGCCGGGATGCTGCGGATGCCCAGTTCTTCGAGCACGGCCTGCACCTGACTCATCGGACGCTTGCCCGAAAGCTCCTCCTCGATGGTCGGCTCCTTCGGCGAGCGCAGGATGGTGTGGCGGTCGTGGTAGAGCGCCTCGGGCAGCCCGTACTCCTGCGCCAGCGCACGCAGCATCAGGAGGTATCCGGCCTGATCCTCCGTGGGGCGGAAAGAGGCGTAGACGATCTTCCCCGTAGCGCCATCGATGGCGGCGACGAGCGCGAGGCGGGGGCCGCGCCCTTCGAGCCAGTCGTGAGGGCTGCCGTCGATCTGCAAGAGCGCGCCCTCCTGAGAGCGGCGCTCGCGCCGCAGCCGCTTAGCCTCGCGGCGCGGGGCGCGCGCGGGCCGGATGGCTTCGCCGAGGAGCAGGCGGCGCAGGGTCGCGCGCGGCAGGCCGATGCCCTCATCGCGCGCGAGCACCTCCGGGAGGTGCGAGACGTTGAAGTCGTGGTAAGTGCCTCCGGGGCCGCAGAGCGCGCGCAGGCGCTCGACTATCGCCGGGTCGGTGCGGTTGATGGGCGCGCGCCCCGCGTTGCCGTGGACGAGTGAGGCGACGCCCTCGGCGGTGAAGCGGCGGCGCAGGCGGCGCACC
>JALZHT010000340.1 GCA_030860645.1 Acidobacteriota bacterium | reverse complement strand
GCGCGGCGGCGGGCGAAGGCGGCGCGGAGGCCCGCGACGGCGCGGCCCGGCGCGTTAAAGGCGTGCGCGAAGGAGCGACGCCACCAAGAGGCGTGGGCGATGTCGTCGAAGACCGAGTAGGCGACGGGCGTGACGAGGAGCGTCAGCAGCAGCGAGAGCGTCTGGCCGCCGATGACGACGACGGCGATGGAGCGCCGCTCCTCCGCGCCCGGCCCCGTCCCGAGGGCAAGCGGGAGCATGCCGGCGACGAGCGCCAGCGTCGTCATCAGGATGGGCCGCAGCCGGTCGCGGTTGGCCTGGATGATCGCCTCGCCGCGCTCCCAGCCCTCGCGCCGCAGGTTGTTCATGTGGTCTATCTGGAGGATCGAGTTCTTCTTCACCACGCCGAACAGGACGAGGATGCCGAGGGCCGAGTAGAGGTTCAGGGTGTCGCCCGTCGCCCACTGCGAGAGGAGCGCGAAGGGGATGGCGAGCGGCAGGCTCAAGAGGATCGTGACCGGGTGGATCGTGCTCTCGAACTGCGAGGCGAGGATCATGTACATGAAGATGATCGAGAGCAGGAACGCCCAGATGAACTCGTTGAAGGTGCGCTCCAGCTCGCGGCCGCGCCCCGAGATGTAGGAGGTGTAGGCCGCCGGCAGGTTCATCTTCTGCACCTCGGCGCGCAGGGCTTCGAGGCGGTCGGCCAGCGCGAAGCCGGGCGCGACCGAGGCGCGCACCGAGACCTGCCGCTGGCGGTCGAGGCGGTCAATGCGCGACGGCGCGGTGTCGCGCCGGATGCGGACGAGGCTGTCGAGCCGCACCAGCCCGCCCTGCGCGGAGGGCACGTAGAGCTGGCCGAGCGTGCGCGGGTCGTTGCGGTCGCTCTCGTTGACGCGTAGCTGCACGTCGTAAGCCTCGTTGACCGAGGTGTCGTGGAACCGCGTCACCTCCTGGTCGCCGCCGACCATCACGCGCAAGCTGTTGGCGATGTCGGAGGTCGAGACGCCCATCGAGGCGGCGCGCTCGCGGTCAATCTCGACGCGCAGCTCCGGCTTGTTGAGCTTCAGCGAGGTGTCCGAGTCGACGATGCCGCCGATCTTCTCGGAGCGCTCGCGCAAGTCCTCGGCGTAGGCGACGAGTTGATTCAAGTCGGGGCCGCGCAGGTTGAAGTCGATGTCGGAGCGGCCGCCGCCGCCGAAGTTGAACGACGGCGCGTTACGCACGCCCACGCGCAGCGGCGCGTACTTGCGCAGCCGCCGACGCATCTCCTGCATCACGTCCTGCTGCGTGTAGTTACCGCGGAAGGCGTTCAGCGGGTTGCCGTCGAGCGCCGCGCGCCAGACGCGGCTGAAAGAGAGCGTGCGCTCCTCGTGCGGCGCGATGCGGACGTAGGCGTCGCCCTGGTTGACGCCGCCGAGGAAGCCGCCGCCCGCGCTGGCGAGCACCATCCGCACCCCCGGCACCTTCAGCATCTCCTGCTCGACGGCCTGCATCGCCTCGTTCATCGCCGCGACGTTCGTGCCCTCGGGCGCGGTGATCGAGACCTCGAACTCGGCCTCGTCCACCTGGCTCGGGATGAACTCCTGCTTGACGGCGCGGTAGAGCGGCACGCTCGACAGGATGACGGCGAGGGCCAGCACCGAGACGGCGAGCCGGTGGCGCATCGAGAGCTTCAAAAGCCACGTGTACGCCTGATCAATCCGCGCGTAGAAGCCGCGGCGCGAGCCGGCCGCGTCGCCGTGCCCGCCCGAGTGCCCGCCGGCCGCGTCCTCGGCGCGCAGCAGGCGCGAGGACATCATCGGCGTCAGCGTGAAGGAGACGAGCAGCGAGACCATGATGGCGACCGCCGCCGTGATGCCGAACTGGTAGAGGAAGCGGCCCGAGATCGAGGACATGAACGAGACGGGCAGGAAGATGACGACGAGCGAGAAGGTCGTCGCCAGGACGGCCAGCCCGATGTCGCGCGTCGCCTCCTTGGCCGCCTCCATCGCGTTCATCCGCTTCTCCTCGACGAAGCGGAAGATGTTTTCCAAAACCACGATGGCGTCGTCAATCACGACGCCGACCATCAGCACCAGCGCCAGCATCGTCACGCTGTTGAGCGTGAAGTCGAGCGCCCGCATCATGGCGAAGGTCGAGATGACGGAGGCCGGGATGGCGATGCCCGCGATCAGGGTCGAGCGCCACGAGCGCATGAAGAGCAGCACGACGCCGCAGGCGAGGATGCTGCCCAGGACGAGGTGCACCTGGATTTCGTGGAGCGCCGCCTCGATGTAGCGCGACTGGTCGCGGATGACCTCGAACTTCACGTCGGCCGGGAGTTGCGCCGTGACGCGCGGCAGCGCGGCCTTGATGCCGTTGATGACCTCGATGGTGTTCGCGCCCGACTGCCGGCGGATGACCAGCGTCACCGTCGGCATGCCGTTCAGCCGCGCCAAACTCCTCTGCTCCTTCGTCCCGTCCTCGACCCTCCCCACGTCGCGCAGGCGCACGCCCGAGCCGCCGACTGTCGCGATGGTCAGGTCGTTGAAGTCGCGCGGGTCGGTGTAGCGCCCCATCGTGCGCAGGGTCAGCTCCTCGCGGCCCGTGGTGACGTTGCCGCCGGGGATGTCGGCGTTCTGGCGCGCGAGCGCCTGCTGCACCGAGGTGATCGGGATCTGGTAGGCGGCGAGGCGGTCGGCGTCCACCCAGACGTTGATGGCGCGCTCCAGGCCGCCGACGACGCTCACCTCGCCGACGCCGCCGACGCGCTCGAACTGCGGCCGCGCCATCTTGTCGGCCAACTCCGTCAACTCGCGCAGAGAGCGGTCGGCCGACATGGCGATGGTCATCACCGGCGCGCTGTCGTTGTTGAACTTCTGCACCACCGGCGGCAGCACGTCCTCGGGGAGGCTGCGGACGACGGTGGCGACGCGGTCGCGCACGTCCTGCGCGGCGGTCTCCAGGTCACGGTCGAGCTTGAAGGTGGCGATGACGAGCGAGATGCCCGGCCCCGAGACCGAGCGCAGCTCGTCAATGCCGTCCACCGTGTTGACGACCTCCTCGATGGGCTGCGAGATGAGCGTCTCGACCTCCTCGGAGGACGCGCCCGGCAAGGACGTGCGCACGCTCACCGTCGGCAGATCGACCGACGGGAAGCGGTCGACGCCCAGGCGGAAGTAACTCGCCGCGCCGACGACCACCAAAGACAGGATGATCATCGCCGCGAACACGGGGCGGTGGATACAGATTTCGGCTAACTTTTGCATCGGCTTTCCGCCAGTTTCGAGTTTCGAGTCCCGGGTTTCGAGTTAAGAACTGCTTTTGTCTTTAACTCGCAACCCGGAACCCGCAACTCGAAACTTTTATTCGACCACGTTCACTGACATTCCCGTCTGCAAATTTCCGGGTTCGACGACGACCGCCTCGCCGACGTTGACGCCGGAGACGACTTCCGTCCATTCGGGCGTGCGGCGGCCCGTGGTGATCGGCTTCTCCTGCGCCTTGCCGTTGTCGACGACGAGCACCTTCTCGATGCCGGCGAAGGTGACGACGGCGCTCGAAGGGACGGTGACGGCCATGTCGGCGCTGTCGGTGACGATGTCGGCGCGGGCGAAGCCGCCGGGCCGCAGGCCGCCCGTGTTGGCGATCTCGGCCTCGACGACGAGGATGCGGTTCTGCTGGTTGATGGTCGGGCTGAGGCGCACCACGCGGCCGAGGTAGGCCGCCGCGTCGCCCTCGACCGTGACGCGGACGGTCTGCCCCTGACGCACGCTCGGGGCGTCGCGCTCCGGCACCTCGGCCCGGAAGCGCAGCGGGTTCGTCCGCACGATGGTCACGACCGCCGCGCCCGCGTTCAGGTACTCGCCGACGCTCGCCTGCTTCTCCTGCACGACGCCGTCGAACGAGGCGTAGACGGCCGTGTCGGCCAGTGCCTGCCGCGCGAGCGCCAGCTCCGTCCGCCGCTGCGAGAGCAGAGCCTGCCGGTTGCGAATCTCCTCGACGGCGTCCTGGTAGCGGCTGACGGCGACCTTGTAGGCGGCGTCGGCCTGCTCGAACTCGGCGCGGGCGATGATGCCCTGCTCGACGAGCGTCGCGGCGCGCTTGCGGCTCTGGAGCGCCTCGTCCATCAGGGCGCGGGCCTGCCGGACGGTGCCCGTCTGCTCGGGGTCGACGCGGTCGCTCGTGCCTTCGGGCGGGAGGCCGAGGCGGGCGCGGGCCTGCTGGAGCGCGGCCTCGGCCTGCTGGATGCGGAGCTGGTAGTCCTGCGGCTCCAACTGCGCGACCATCTGCCCGCGCCGCACGACGCTGCCGAGGTCAACGTTAATCGCCCGCAGGCGGCCGGGCACTTTGACGCTCAAGGTCGCCTCGTCCTGCGCGGCCAGCGTGCCCGTGACGGCGACGCTCGTGCCGACGGGCAGCTCCGCGACGCGCGCCACCCGCACGTCGCGCGC
>JALZHT010000339.1 GCA_030860645.1 Acidobacteriota bacterium | reverse complement strand
CGCCCGTGCCAGCGTGGGTGTCAGAGGCGGCAATATTAAGAATGGCTTAACCGTCTAGCGTTATAAGACGCGGTTCCAATATCCGGCCTTGTTGAAATGAGGACGAGCCACAGGGATTTGGGAAAGGAGGCGAAGGGTGAAAACACAGGGCAGTACGAATTGCCCTTACTTAGAACGTGCGTTAAGTTTCGACCCGGAGAATGAAAGGGCGAAAGCGGCCTTATCCGAATTAAAATAACCTGATATAACTGGCTCACGAAGGACGACTAATAGCACATGCGAAACTTAAAGAAGCTGTGGACAGCGTTGAGTGGCGAAGAGTTCATTGACAGTCCGAAAAAAGGAGACGCCACGGCCGAGAAGCTGCGCGCCGCGCCGCTTGAGGTCGGCGGCGTAGCGCCGGAGCGTCATCTCCACTTCGGGAGCCGCCGTGAGTAGTCGGCCCACCGCTTGACGATCTTCTGCACTATTACGGCTCCGCTGCCACGGCTTCGATTAACTGCGTCAGCTCGTCAGGCGGGGCGAGGCCGTAGGCGCGCGCCCACATCCCTCGCGCGTCGTTGTAAATCTGAATCACGGGCGTGTGCATCCCGCGGGCGGAGGTGTCCCCTTTCAAGGCGGCGAGCAACTCTTTAATGGTAGCCTCTTCGCCCGTCAGGAGCGTCCACCCCGGCCCGACCTCGAACTTCGTCCCCCACTCCTTGAGTCGCCTCGGCGTGTCGTTGTGCGGGTCGGCGCTGATCGAAATCAGGAAAACGTCTTTCCCGACGCGCCCGCCCAGGTGGGTTTGCAGCCGGGAGAACGTCTGCGCCTGAAGCGGGCACATGGACGTGCAGGCGGTATAGACGAAGTTGATGACGACCAGGCGGTTCTTAACGAGGTCGCTGTAGAAGCGCACGCGCCTGCCGTCCTGGTCGCGGAGTTCCACGTCCGGGAGAAACTTCCTCGCCGCCTCGCGCCTCTCCGCGGCGGAGCGTTCCGACGCGTGCGGCGGACTTCCCTGCCGCGGCGTCCCGTGTTGCGCGTGAGAATGTTGCCGGCCGGAAGCGGCGGGCGCGACCGACAGCAGGAGCATGCCGCACAGGAGACCGCCGGCTGCGGCTTTCGGCAGTTGCGAGAGGACGCGCCGCTCGCGGGGCCGAATGAAGGGCGCGAATCTTTGAAGAGTGAACATTTGTCCCTGCCCCGAATGCAAACCGATGATGGAGGCGCGCGCCGCCGAAAGTCGGAGGGCGCGCGCGTGCGGCGTCCGGCGCGGGCGGCGCGTCAGCGTGTCAGGCGCGCGCCCGCCCAGTCGGCGTGGTCGTACCAGTCGTTATCCACGACGTTCACCACCAGCCTGAGTTGCTGGACGCCCGCGACGCCGACGTTGATGTTCTGCGTCGGCGAGTTGCCCGTCATCACGCCGCTGTCGTAGAGCAGCGCGCCGTCGCCGTAGACGAAGAACCTGACGGAGCCGTTCGCGCCGACCTCGTCGTCCACGCCGACATCCGTGATGAACCTCGCGTAGCCGCCGCCCAGGTTGTAAACGATGTCGGAGTTGGCGTGCGCGCCCAGTCCCTTCCCGTAGGCGACGCCGTTGAGCGTGATGGTCAGCCCGTCGCCCGCGTTGAGGTCGCCGTTGCTCATGTCGCGCTCGACCGGCCCCCACCCGTTCGTCGCCGACGCCCACGCCAGGTCACTCAGATAAGTGTCGCCGCCCGGCGCGCCGCCGACTTTCAGGAGCTTCGCCACCGAGGGCACGCCGCTGCCGTTCAGGATGAACAGCATGTAGTAGCCCGGCGGGCAGACGTTCCGATTCGTCGGCGCGGTGACGCTCAAGGCCCCGGTCGTCCGCGTGAAGGCGAGGCGGTTGATGCGCTGGTTCTGGTTGAAGGCGTGCGTCACGGAGCCGAGCGGGAGCCACGTCACCTTCGTGACGGCCGACGCGTTCGGCGTCTCGACCGCGAAGGTCTCGCCGTAGCCCACAGCGCCCGCGACGCGCGTGGTGACGCGGGTGATGGTCGGGCGCGCGCCTTTAAAGAGGTAGGGCGGGTAGAAGATTTCGGCGTCGAGATGGTTGTCCGCCGGGCCGGCCCCGCCGAACTGCCCGCCACCCGCCGAGAGCACCCGGCCGTCGGGCAACAGCACGGCGGTCGAGTGGTAAACGCGCTGCACGCGCATCGGCGCGAGGGTCGCCCAACGGCCCATCCCGTCGCCGCCCGCTTCCGGGTCCCACAACTCGGCGGCGTAGACGGCCTCAGTTCCCGGCGAGTCGTTAAAGCCTCGCGCGCCGGTGCCGCCCGTCACGAGCACCTTGCCGTCCGGCAGTACCGTCGCGTTCAGTTGGCGGCGGCCGAAAGCCATCGGACTGACGTAGCGCCAGGAGGGCGCGGGCGAGTTCAGGTCGATGACTTCGGCGGTGTTCGCCGGCGGGTTCACGTCCTGATCGCCCGCGCCGCCGACGATGAGCACCTTGCTGTCGTCATACATGACTGCCGACCCGTAATCGCGGAAGCCGTAGTTGCTGCCCGGCCCCGACGACCGCGAACCGCTCCCGGCGGTACTCAGATAGGAGGTCGCCTGGGTCGGGCCGGAGACGAAGACCGTCCCGCCCGGCGTGACGTGCAGCCACGGGTAGAGGGCCGGGGCGTAAGGGGCGGCCCCGCCGAGGTTGCGCCACGTGCCGTTGCTCCAAACCTGGGGCATCGAGTTGATCTGCTGGTTCTCCATCAGCCCGCTGAGCGTCAGCACCTCGCCGGTGCCCAGCGTCACGTTCGAGGGATACCAGCGCCCGGCGTTCATGTTGCCCGACGCCGACCACGTGTTGGTGTTGAAGTCGAAGATGTTCGAGTGCGGCGTGCCCTCGTTGTAGCTCGTGCTGATCTGGCCGCCCGCGGCGAGCAGCCGCCCGTCGGCCAGGAACGCGTGGCCGCTACAGAAGACGTTGGTGCGGTTGCCCGGCGTGGGCAGGTTGCCGGTGAAGGTGCCGCGGCACGGGTCCCACACGCGGATCTGCGCGCGGTTCACGTCGGCGTCCCACGCCAGCACCTTGCCGTTCGGGAGCACGCTCGTATGCACCGCCACGATGGGCCAGCTCGTCAGAGGCCCCCAGTGCCCCGACACGGAAGGGGTCGGCCCCTTCGGGGGGGCGTTGCCGATGACGCGCGCCGCGCCCCAGTCGGCGTGGTCGTAGTCGCGGTTGCCGTCGGCCATACTCACGACGAGCCTGAGTTGCTGCCTCCCGGCGACGCTGACGTTAATGAATTGGGTCTGCGAGCTGCCGTTCATCACGCCGCTGTCGTAGAGCAGCGCGGCGTCGCCGTACACCTGAAACCTGACTGACCCGTTCGGGCCGACCTCGTCGTCAAGCCCGATGTCCGAGATGAAGGTCGAAGAGTTGCCGCCGAGGTTGTAGACGATCTCGGAGTCGGCGTGCGTGCCGAGCCCCTTCGGGTAGGGCACGCCGTTGAGCACGAGCGTCGCCCCGTCACCGAGCGTGTGACCGCCGTTACTCATGTCGCGCTCGACCGGCCCCCAGCCGTTCCTGACGAAGCTCCAGGTGATGTCGCTCAGGTAGGTCACGGTCGGCGTCTGGTTCCGCACGAGCCGCGCGCCCGCCCAGTCGGCGTGATCGTACCAGTCGTTATCGCAGCCGGTGGTGATGACGAGCTTGAGCTGCTGGCGTCCCACCACGCCGACGTTGACGGCCCGGGTCGGCGACGAGCCGGCCAACTGCCCGCTGTCGTAGAGTTGAACGCCGTCGGCCCACACCTCGAAGGTGACCGTGCCGTTCGCGCCGACCTCGTCGTCCACGCCGACATCCGTGATGAAGTTCGTGTACGCGCCGCCGAGGTTGTAGACGATCTCGGAATTGCCGTGCGCCCCGAGCCCCTTCGGGTAGGCGACGCCGTTGAGCGTGATGGTCAGCCCGTCGCCCGCGTTGAGGTCGCCGTTGCTCATGTCGCGCTCGACCGGCCCCCACCCGTTCGTCGCCGACGCCCACGAGAGGTCGCTCAGGTAAACTTCCGAGCCTTGGGCGCTCGCGACCCTTTTGAGAGCCTCCGGCGAGCCGGGAGGGGAAATAAGGAAGCAGGTGACGAGTAGAGTGATTGACAGGAGGGCGAAGCGGGTGGTGCGCTGCATAGGGTAAGCTCCGTGTAACTCGGACGGTAGGTTGCTCCCGCCAGTGGAGGCGGTGTTGGAAGTTGCTGTCGCGAGAAATCTTCAGGCAGTCGCCGGGTACGAGTCTTCTGAGTGAGGTGCGCTAAAGGTGGCCCCGCGAAGGCGAATCGCGCGGGCGTGCGTCACGCCCTTGATGGGACGGCTGCACACTACACCCGCGGTTCGCCGGCTGTCAACTTGAGTTTGGCGCTCACGTGGTCAGCTCACACGGCGGTTGCACTGCGAAGGCTGCGGCGGAGGATGAAGGGGCGCTC
>JALZHT010000338.1 GCA_030860645.1 Acidobacteriota bacterium | reverse complement strand
TGCCGACGGGCTGCGGCGCGCCGCAGGCGGCCGCGAGCGCCGCGGCCGAGAGGAGGGCGAGCGCGCGGCCCGCGAGTCTGGCGTTGGGTTTCATAAAGGCTCCTGAAGTCTTGGTCGGCGGTAAAGCACGGTAGGTTAACGGCCCGATGTTACATCCGTCTGAATTGTGTCTGAAATACCTGTGAACGGGGCCGCTACCGGGGCGCGGCGGCGGCCGGCGCGGCGGGCATGAGCCGGTAGCCGACGTTGACCATCGTCTCGATGTGGAGCCCCGAAGGCCCCAGCCGGCGGCGGAGGCGGTAGATGTGGACGTGGAGGCTCTCGCCGTTGAAGGGCGCGGCCGGCCCCCACGCGTGCCGCCAGATTTCCTCGGAGGCGACGATGCGCTCGGCGTTGCGCGCGAGCCGGGAGAGGATGAGGAACTCCTTGCGCGGCACCTTCAGCGGCCGGCCGCCGAGGCTCACGTAATAGTTGTCGTGCTCGACGCGCAGGAACCCGTCGTCGTAATTACTCAGCGACGAGTGAAGGGTGGCGACCGACGCGTCGGCGTCCTGATGAAGCGTTCCCGACATCTGTACCCTCAAAAGCCGTGAATCGTGAATCGTGGCTGGGTGACTGGCACGCCGAATGATGAGCTTCAACATGGCCGTCACTCAAACGAGTGACGATTCACGATTCACGGCTTTTTTTAGAACCGCAGCTTGGCCCTGAACTGCATGACGCGGGGGCCGCCGACCGTCGAGGTGATGCGGCCGAAGTCGGGGCTTCCCAGCTCGTTGTCGGGGGCGGCGAAGTTGGCGCGGTTGAGGACGTTGAAAACGTCCCAGCCGAGTTCGAGCGCGACCGCCTCGGTGAGGCGCGTGTGCTTGACGAGTCCGAGGTCGAGGCGGCTCTGCGAGGGCGCGCGCAGGACGTTGCGGCCGAGGCTCCCGCTCTGACCGAAGGCCGTGCAGAGGGCCGACGGGTTGAAGGCGTCCTCGGTGATGTCGGCCCCCTGCTCGCGCAGTTCGTCGAGCGAGCCGCAGAGGGCGGGCCGCCCGAAGCCGAGGCGGTAGAGGCCGCCGGAGCCGCGCACGAGGTCGAGGTACTGCGGCGCGGTCTGGAGTTCCGGCTCGGGCGCGAAGATGCTGTAGGGCGTGCCGGTCTGCGCCTGGAAGAAGCCCGAGAGCTGCCAGCCCGTGAGCCATCGGCTCGCCGAGCCGAACGAGGGCAGCTCGTAGAGGAAGTTGAGGCTGAAGCGGTGCGTGCGGTCGAAGTCGGAGACGGCGCGGTTCTCGTCGAGGCGGCGCTGGTCGCCCTGGACGACGAAGCCGCTGTTGGGCACGTCGGGCTTCCCCGACCCGGCCGTCGAGCCGGGGTCGCTGGAGCTGGTGTCCATGGACTTCGACCAGGTGTAGGCGGCCCCGAACTGGAGGCCGCGCGACAGACGCTTGGTGAGGCTGAACTGCGCGCCGTGGTAGATCGAGTCGCCGTTCGATTGCAGGAGCAGCGCCTCGGGCACGTTGAAGCCGAGGACGGGGACGCGCGCCTCGAAGTTGATGACCTGGCCGCCGCCGAGCGTGTTGCCCGAGCAGGTGAGGCGGTTGGCGAGGTTGAAATCCAGCGGCGCGCCCGCGACGCCGCCGAGCACGCCGCCGGCGCAGGTGGCCTGGCCGCCGACGCGGAACGGGTTGGCGAAGCCGAAGGCGCGCCCCGCGCCCCGCTCGCGGGCGGTCGCGCCGGGGTTAAGGGGGCCGTTGGGCGCGCCCGCCGCGAGGTAGGCTTGATTGAACCGCTCGAAGATGTGGTCGGGCGTCGCGGGGTCGTTGAGGTCGTAGCCCTGGTTGAAGGCGACGGCCTGCAAGAGATTCCGGCCTCGGGTGCCGACGTAGCGCGCCTCGAAGAGGAGGTCTTTCGTCAGCTCGTACTGGACGCCGACGTTCCACTGCTGGACGGAGGGCGTCTGGAGGTCGCGGGCGACGGCGCGGAACTCGAAGGTCTCGGCGATGTTGCCGGGCGCGGTGGCGTTGCCGCGCGCGTCGCGCGTGACGCCCGTGTTGTCGCGGATGACGTAGGTTCCGCCCGCGCCCGAGCCGCGCACGACGCGGAACGGCAGCCAGTTGTTGAGGCCGAGCGTCGTCGGCTGCGCGCCGAACGAGTCGGCGATGGGGACGTTGCCCGAGGGCACGGTGATCTCGATCTCGCGCAGGTGCGGGTAGTTGCTGAAGACCGTGTTGATGAAGGCCGCCGAGGGGCGGTCGAAGAAGACCCCGAAGCCGCCGCGGAAGACGAGGCGGTTCGACTCTAACGGCGAGTAGGCGAAGCCGACGCGCGGCGCGAAGTTGTTCAGGTCTTGCCCGTTGAGGGTGTGCTTGTTGCCGGCGCGCGCGGTCGCGGCAATCGCCTCGTCAACGTTGGCGAGGCCGGTCGGCCGGGCGTTGCTGGGGACGAGGAAGCCGGGGGCCGGGTTGTCGCAGGTCGAGAGCGGGCCGCCGGCCCGGGTGAAGCACGGCTCGAAATCAGAGAAGTCGAAGTTGCCGATGCGCCCGTCTTTTTCGGTCGGCCACAGGAACAGCTCGTAGCGCAGGCCGAGGTTGAGCGTGAGCGAGCGGCTGAGCTTCCAGTCGTCGGCGACGAAGCCGCTGAAGTCCATGAAGCGGAAACTCTTCTCGGTGATGCCGAACTGCGTGTCGGCCTCGACGGCGTTGCCCGCGAGGAGCTGCGTGAAGCTGTCGAACTTCTCGAACTCGGTGGCCTGCTCCTCGGGCAGGCTCGAATCGTACCGGTGGCGCTTGAAGTCGCCGCCGAAGCGGACGGTGTGCGCGCCGTGAATCCACGTGACGTTGTCGGAGAAGCTGTAGGTCTGCTGCTTGCGGCGGTTGAAAGAGTCGTTGGGGCCGCCGAAGGAGAACTGCGACATGTTCGTGCCGGGGCGGCCGATGAAGTGGCCGAGGCGGCGCGTGGCCGGGCTGTCGTCGAAGAGCAGCGCCGGGTTCCGGATGCCGGCGGCGGCGCTCGTGAACTCCTCGGTCAGGAACGGTTCGTCGAGCGTGCGCGTGTTGTTGAGGTGGAAGTAGCCGAAGCGCGCCTCGTTGATGAGCGTCGGGCCGAAGATGTGCTGGTCGGAGACGGCGAGCGTCCGGTTGCGGTCGGCCCGCCGGAGCGTGAAGGGCGAGGCGAGCGAGGACGGGTCGGGGAACGAGTCGAGCGCCGGGAAGTTCGAGAAGAAGAAGCTGCCGGTCAGCGTGTTGTTCGACGTGAGCCGCCCGTCGAGGCGGGCCGTGAACTGTTGCTGGCGGAACTCGGAGGGGTTGACGTTGAGCTGCTGGACGAGCGGGTTGTTCTCCCTGAGCGTGCGCGTCGTCACGCCGCCCGTCGCCACGCTGCCGAACTGGAAGCCGCGCTGCCCGGCGCGGTCGACGCCGATGAGGCGGCCCGTCGCGCGCGGGGCCGGGATGACGAAGTCGCCGGTGACGGGGTTGCGCAGGTTGAAGAGGTTGCGCGCGACGGGCGAGATGTCGGCGGCCGTCAGGCAGTTCGACCCCGCGCAGCCGTTCTCGGCGTTGAAGGCGGCGGCCAAAGCCTCGGCCGTCCTCTCGCCCGTGATGCGGCGGAGCGCGAGCGGGAGCACGGTCGTGCTGCGGGCCGTCGGGACGAAGCCCGTGGCGGCGTCGGTGTACTGGTAGCCGCCGAAGAAGAACCACTTCTCTTTGACGAAGGGGCCGCCGACGGTGAAGCCGCCCTCGTTGCGGCGCGCCTTCGGCCGCTGGATGCCCTCCTTGTTGAAGAAGAAGTCGTTGGCGTTGAGCTTCTCGTTCTGGAGGTAGTAGTAGGCCGAGCCGTGCAGGCCGTTGGTGCCGCTCTTGGTGACGAGCTGGAAGTTGCCGCCGCCCGAGCGACCCGTCGAGGCGTCGTAGAGCGAAGTTTGCAATTTAACTTCTTGCAGCGTCTCGGGCGCGGGCGCGATGTTGTCGTTGAGCGACCCCTCGTTGGTCGTGATGTTGGTCGCGTCGACGCCGTTGAAGAAGAGGCTCGTCGAGGTCGTGCGCGTGCCGTTGACCGAGGGCGACTGGTTGCCGTTGCTGTTGGTCAGGACGGGTGAGAGTTCGGTGTTGACGCCGGCCTCGGCCGAGAGCAGTTGCGTGAAGCTGCGCGTCGAGGTCGGGATGGCGACGAGCTGTTCGGAGGTGAGCTGGCGCGCGACGGCCGCCGTGTCGGGCGACGACAGCGCGGTCGCGGTGTCGGTGACGTTGACGACCTCGCCCGTGATGTCGCCGACCTGGAGCGCCACGTCGAGGGTGCGCGGGACGGCCGCCTCGACCTGGACGTTCTGCTGGACGGTCTTCTTGAAGTCCGGGGCCTCGAACGTCACCTCGTAGGTGCCGACGGGCAGCGCCGCCAGCGTCCAGCGCCCCGCGCCGTCGGCGGCGGCGGCGCGGGTCTGGTC